>SKWV01000032.1 GCA_007128755.1 Trueperaceae bacterium | reverse complement strand
GCCACGGTGCACGACCTCGTGCGTGGGCTCACCGCGCGGGTGCTCGATCATCTCGGCATCGAGCACGATCACGCACCGCGCTGGAAGGACGCCTGACGTGGCGCGGGACGAGCTCGCGGCGCGGGACGAGCTCGCGGCGCGGGACGAGCTCGCGGCGCGGGACGAGCTCGCGGGGCGGCAAGGTGTCGCGGCGCTGATCGCGGCCGCGGGTCTGGGGGAGCGCCTGGGGCAGGGACCCAAGGCGTTCCTGGACGTGGGCGGACGGACGCTGCTCGCGTGGGTGCTCGACGCGCTCACGCCCGAGGTCGACGAGGTGCTGGTGGGGGTGCCACGCGAGCACGTGGAGCGCGTCCGCGAGCTGCACCCGCACGCTCGCGTGATCGTCGGCGGCGTCACGCGGCAGGCGACGGTGGCGGCGCTGGCGCGCGCGACGGCGCAGCCGGTCGTCCTCGTCCACGACGCCGCGCGGCCCTTCCTGGACGCCGCCACGGTGCGCGCCTGCGTGGCGCTCGCGCGGGAGCACGGCGCCGCGAGCACCGTGACGCGCGTCGCCGACACGCTGCTCGACGTCGATACGGGTGTGCCGGTCGATCGTGAGCGGCTGCGGGCGGTGCAGACGCCGCAGGCCTTCCTGCGGACGTGGCTGCTCGAGGCGCACGAGACGGCGGAGGCTCGAGGCGCGTCGGCGACCGACGACGCCGGCCTGGTGCGCGCCCTCGGGCGGCCGGTGCAGCTCGTGCTCGGCGGGGCCCACCTGTTCAAGGTCACCACCGCGACCGACCTGGCGCTCGCGCGCGCCTACGCGGCGGCGATCGGCGGGCCACCCTCCGTCCCGGCGGGAGCGCCGTAGGCGTGCGGCACGAGGGCCCCGACGACGGCGCGTCGCAGGCACGCGCCCACGCGAAGCTGAACCTCGGCCTCCGGGTCCTCGGGCGCCGCTCGGACGGCTTCCACGAGATCGACTCGATCATGGCGTCCATCGACCTGTACGACGACGTCATGATGCGCCCCGAGGGCGCGGCCGACGTGCTGGTCCGGCTCGCGGCGGGCGACGAGCGACTCGATCGCGAGCCGTTGCCGCTGGACGGCGGCAACCTCGTGCTGCGGGCGGTCGAGCGCTACCGCCTCGCGGCCGTCGCCGCCGGCGCTCCGCCGCCGCCACCACTGCGGATCGCGCTGCGCAAGCGCGTCCCGATCGCCGCTGGGTTGGGCGGGGGCTCGAGCGACGCGGCGGCGGTGTTGCGGCTCGTGGCTGCGTCGTGGCCGGCAGCCGTCGATCTCCCGCTCCTGGCGGCCGAGCTCGGCAGCGACGTGCCGTTCTTCCTGCACCGTCACGCGTGGGCGCGCGCTCGTGGGCGCGGTGAGCGGTTGGAGGCGGTCGCCGCCCCCGCCTTGCGGGTCGTGCTCGTGAACCCGGGTGTCGCGGTGTCGGCGGCCGACGCCTATCGCTGGCGTGCCGAGGGTGCCGAGCCCGGCGAGCGCCGCACGCCGTCGCGGGGGCTCGACCTCGCGAACGACCTCGAGCCCGGCGTGGCCGCGCGGGTGCCGGAGGTGGCCGAGGTTCTCGACTGGCTGCGCGCCCAGGCGCCTCATCCGGTCGCCATGAGCGGATCGGGCGCCACCTGCTTCGCGGTGGTGGAGGACGAGGGCGCGGCCGAGGAGCTCGCGGCGCGGGCGCGCCGGGCCGCCCCGTGGTGGGTCCGGGTCGCGCGCGCCGTGCCTGCCGGCGCACCGTGACCGCCGCCGTCTAGACGGTCAACGTGGCGGGCGCCTCGGCGACCCGCACGGGCGCGTTGCGCTCCGCGCTCTCGTAGGCCGCGAGCACGAGCCGCACCGCCTCGAGGCCGTCCTCGCCCGTACAGATCGGCTCGCGCACGCCTTGGATCGTCTCGAGGAAGGCGCGGATGTGCCGCCAGTGCGGACGGTCGCCCGCGAAGCGGTGCTCGCTCACGTCGGTGTCGCCCCAGGTGGTTCCGGGGGAGCGTCGGTAGGCGTGCCGCAGGTACGGCTCACCTAGGCGGTTGGTGTACTCCAGCGCGCCCTCGCTCCCGTAGATCCAGAAGCCCTCTTCCCAGCCGGTGCCGGTCCAGGCGGTCTCGATCGTGCCGAGCGCGCCAGACATGAACCGGACCGAGACGTGCGCCGTGTCCTCGAGCTCGATGGCGTACTTCAGCGTGGCCGTGCGGGCGTACACCTCCTCGACGTCGTCGCCGAAGTAGCGGGCCAAGTCCATCATGTGGCAGCCGTTGTCGAGCAGCGTGCCGCCGCCCGAGCTCTCCCGCGTGGCGAACGACGTGCGCACCTCGCTCGCGCCGGCCCAATCGTGGGCCTGCCGCAGCCGGACGTGCGTGATCCGGCCCAACACGCCGCGATCGATCATGTCCTTGGCGAGCGCGGCGGCGCCGTGCGACCGGAGCTGATGGTTCACCTGGAGCACCACGCCCGCCTCGCGGCAGGCGTCGATCATGGCCTGGCCCTGCCCGAGGTCGAGCGACAGCGGTTTCTCGCACAGCACGTGCACACCCGCGGCGGCGGCCGCGAGCGTGGCCGGGGCATGGACCGACGTCGGGGCGGCGATCGAGATCGCGTCGATGTCGCCGGCCTCGAACATCTCGGTGAAGTCGACGTACGCCCGCTCCACGTCCCACTGGCGTTGCTTGGCGCGCAGCGTGAGCTCGTGTGGATCCGCGAGGGCGACCACTTCGGCGCCCGCCGCGAGGTACCCGTCACGGTGGTACTGCGAGATCGCGCCGACGCCGATGATGCCGATCTTGAGGGGTCTCGGCGGCATGGTCAGATGTGCTCCTTGGTCGGGTTGGGCACGCTCTCGAACTCGGTCACGCGGGGCGACTTCGCGTCGGAGCGCGTGAGGCGGCGGCGCGCCCACAGCGCGGCGTTCGCGATCACGGTGCGGACGTGCGGGTCGTGATACGTCGGGTAGGTCTCGTGACCGGGGCGGAAGTACACCACGCGCCCGTGTCCACGCTGCCAGGTGCAGAGGCTGCGGAAGACGTCGCCCCCCTGGAACCACGACACCATCAGCAGCTCGTCGGGTTCGGGGATGTCGAACCGCTCCCCGTACATCTCCTCCTGCGCGAGCTCGAACTGGTCGGGGACGCCGGCCATGATGGGGTGCGAGGGCTGCAGGTTCCACAGCCGTTCCTTCTCGTCGGCCTCGCGCCAGCGCAGCGAACAGTGCGTGCCCATGAGGCGTTTGAAGGGCTTGGCGAGGTGGGCGGAGTGCAGCGCCACGAGCCCCATGCCCGAGAGCACGGCCGCCTGGACCTTCTCGGCCCACGCGTCGGAGACCTCGGCGTGCGCCTTGTGTCCCCACCACAGCATCACGTCGGTCGTGGCGAGGAGCTCGTCGGAGAGGCCGTGGTCGCGCTCGCGGAGCGTCGCGGTGGTCACGACGGCGTCGCTCCAGCGCTCGAGCACGAGCTGCCGCAGCGCGCCGTGGATCCCATCCGGGTAGATGGCGGCCACCGTGTCGTGCTCGAGCTCGTGGAGGTACTCGTTCCAGATCGTCACGCGGAGGGGCTGCATGGCATCAAGCCTAGCAAATCGCGTCGGTGCCGAGCCTCGCGGGCGCCTCGCCGGTGCCCGCCGCGCTGGAGCAGCGGGCACCGACGGCGAGCTCCCTCAGCCCGTGACGGCGCCCTCCGACGCGGAGCCGACCAGCAGCGCGTACTTGTGCAGCACGCCGGCGCGGTAGCGCGGAGGGGGTGGCGTCCAGTCGGCGCGTCGACGGGCCATCTCGGCGTCGTCCAAGGCCACCTCGATCAGGTTGCGCTCCGCGTCGATCGTGATCCGGTCGCCGTCTCGCAGGAGGGCCAGCGGGCCGCCGACCGCGGCCTCGGGCGCGACGTGCCCCACCACCAGGCCGTAGGTCCCGCCCGAGAAGCGGCCGTCGGTGATGAGCCCGACGGAGTCCCCGAGGCCGCGGCCGATCAGGGCGCTGGTGGGCGAGAGCATCTCGCGCATACCCGGCCCCCCCTTCGGCCCCTCGTAGCGGATCACGAGCACGTCGCCGGGGCGGATCCGGTCGGCGAGGATCGCGGCCATCGCCTCCTCCTCGGACTCGAACACGCGCGCGGGTCCCTCGATGCGCGTCGACCGCATCCCGCTCGTCTTGGCGACGGCGCCCTCGGGCGCCAAGTTGCCGCGGAGGATCGCGAGGTGCCCGATGGGGTAGACCGGGCGGTCGAAGGGGCGCACCACGTCCTGCCCCGAGGGCGGCGCGTCCGGCACGTCGGCGAGGTTCTCGCTCACGGTCTTGCCGGTCACCGTGAGGCAGTCGCCGTGGAGCAGGCCCTCGCGCAGCAGCATCTTCATGACGAGTGGGATGCCGCCCACGCGGTGCAGGTCGGTGGCGACGTAGCGGCCGGACGGCTTGAGGTCGCACAGGTGCGGCGTGCGCAGGCGGATCGTCTCGAAGTCGTCGATCGTGAGCGGCACCTCGGCCGCCCGCGCGATCGCCAACAGATGGAGGACGGCGTTGGTGCTCCCGCCGATCGCCATGACCACCGTGATGGCGTTCTCGAACGCCTCCCGGGTCATCAGCGAGCGCGGCCGGACGTCGTCGGCGATCAGGCGCAGGAGCGCCTCGCCCGAGGCCGCGGCCGAGTCGGCCTTCTCCTCGTCGACGGCCGACATGGTCGACGAGCCCGGCAGCGAGAGCCCGAGCGCCTCGATCGCCGACGACATGGTGTTGGCGGTGTACATGCCGCCGCACGAGCCCGAACCGGGGCAGGCGTGCCCCTCGATCTCGCGGAAGCGCTCCAGCGGGATGCGTCCGGCGGCGTACTCGCCCACCGCCTCGAAGACGCTGACGATGGTCAGGTCCTCGTCGCCGAGCCGACCGGGGCGGATGGTGCCGCCGTACACGAACACGGAAGGGATGTCGAGGCGGGCGATCGCGATGAGCGCGCCCGGCATGTTCTTGTCGCAGCCGCCCACCGCCAGCAGGCCGTCCATGCTCTGGCCGCGGCAGACGGTCTCGATGCTATCGGCGATGACCTCGCGCGACACGAGCGAGCACTTCATCCCCTCCGTGCCCATGGAGATGCCGTCGGAGACGGTGATGGTGCCGAAGCGCTGGGGCATGCCGCCGGCGTCGCGCAGCGCCGCCTCGGCGCGATCCGAGAGCCCGCCCAGGCCGCTGTTGCACGGCGTGATGGTGCTCTGTCCGTCGGCCACGCCGATGATGGGCTTGTCGAAGTCGTCGTCGCCGAAGCCGACGGCACGGAGCATCGCGCGGTTGGGGGCGCGCTGGTCGCCGTGCGTGACGACGCGGGAGCGGCGGTTCGGAGCGAGGATGGGGGGGTCGATGACGTCGGCCATGGCGCCTCCGGAAGCGTGCTGGATGCGACATCCTACCGTCAGGCGGCGCGGCGCCGAGGTGGCGACAGGAGTCACGGGCGGTGACGCGTTCGCGTCGGGATGAGCTCAGGGCGCGGCGAAGCCGCGATCGCGCCAGGCCCGCAGCCGCGCGCCGGCCTCGTCGATCGCTTCCTCGCGTTTGCAGAAGGCGAACCGCAACTGGCCGGCGACGAGGCCAGCGTGGGCGGGGGAGACGAACGCCTTCATGGGGATGGCGACGACGCCCGCGGCCGCCGGCAGCGCCTGCGCCAGCGCCTCGCCGTCGTCGAAGCCCAAGGGCCTGGCGTCCGCGACGGCGAAGTAGCCGCCGTCGGGGTGATGGACGTCGAAGCCGACGTCGCGCAGGTGCCCCACCAGGAGGTCCCGACGCGCCTGCAGGCTCGAGCGGAGGATGGCGAACGCGCTTCCGCCGTCGGCCGCCGCGCCCCCCAACAGCGTGGCGGCGGCCCGCTGGAGCGGCGTGGCGACCGCGAAGGGGATCCACTGGTGCGCCGAGCGGACCGCGGCGACGAGGTCCTCCGGACCCGTGACCCAGCCGACCTTCCAGCCGGTGACGCCGAAGCTCTTGCCGATGCTCGAGACGCTCAGGGTCCGCTCCCAGGCGCCGGGGCGCGAGGCGACGCCGGCGAAGGGCACGAAGGCGAGGTGCTCGTACACCTCGTCGGAGACGATGACCGCGTCGACGCGCGCGCTGGCGGCCACGATCGCGTCCAGGTCGCCCTCGTCGTAGACGGCGCCGGTGGGGTTGTGCGGGGTGTTGACCATGACGAGGCGGGTGCCGGGCGTCACCGCGGCGGCCAGCGCCTCGCGGTCGAGCCGCCAGCGCCCGCCGGCGAGCCGCATCGGCACCGCGTGCACCTCGCCGCCCGCCATGCGCACCATGGGCGGGTAGGCGTCGTACCACGGCTCGACGATCACGACCCGGTCTCCGGGATCGACGAGCCCCTGGATCGTCGCGAACAGGCCCTCGGTGGCGCCGACCGTCACCTGCACGTTCGCCAGCGGATCGAGGTCGCGCCCGAGCGCCAAGCCCACGGCCGCGGCGACGGCGCGCGCCAGGTGCGCGTCGCCCGCCACCGGCGCGTACTGCTGCGGACCGTCGGCGGCGGCGCGCAGGGCGTCGATGGCGGCGCGCTC
>SKWV01000214.1 GCA_007128755.1 Trueperaceae bacterium | reverse complement strand
TCGTCGACGCGGGGGGCGCCGGTGGCACTCGATTCGTTCAACCCGCCGCCGTAGAGCAGCTTGCCGACGGCGCCCTCGTCGTGCCAGTCGCCGGCGTGCATGAGGCGTCCGTCGCGGTGCCACCACGACACGTCCCGCCAGCCCTCGCCGTCCCCGGCGACCGTCCCCTCGAGGAAGGTCCTCCGGCGGAAGACGGGGTGCGCGCGACGGAACGCGATGAGCGACGCCGTGAAGTCGAGGAACGCCTGGTCCTCGAGGCGGAGGTTCCAGTCGTACCAGCTGATCTCGTTGTCTTGGCAGTAGGCGTTGTTGTTGCCGCGTTGGGTGCGGCCGATCTCGTCACCGCCGAGCACCATCGGGATCCCCTGCGACAGGAGCAGCGTGGCCATGAGCGAGCGCTTGCGCACGAGGCGCCGGCGCCGGATCGTCGGGTCGCTCGTGGGACCCTCGACCCCGGCGTTGCTCGACAGGTTGGGCTCGTGACCGTCGCGGTTGCCCTCGAGGTTGGCGCGGTTGTGCTTGTGCTCGTAGCTCACGAGGTCCTGGAGCGTGAAGCCGTCATGCGCGGTGATGAAGTTGATCGAGGCCCACGGCCGGCGCCCGCTGCTCGCGTAGAGATCGGCCGAGCCCGAGATGCGGGTGGCGAACTCCCCCACCCGATCGGCATCGCCGCGCCAGTACGAGCGCACGCTGTCGCGGTAGCGCCCGTTCCACTCCGTCCAGTACCACGGGAAGTTGCCGACCTGGTAGCCGCCGGGGCCGACGTCCCAGGGCTCGGCGATGAGCTTGACGCGCGACAGGACCGGGTCCTGCTGGATCACCTTGAAGAAGGCCGAGAGCATGTCGACGTCGTACAGTTCGCGCGCGAGCGCCGCGGCCAGATCGAAGCGGAAGCCGTCGACGTGCATCTCGGTCACCCAGTAGCGCAGGCTGTCCATGATGAGCTGCAGGACGTACGGGTTCCCCGGATCGAGGGTGTTACCGGTACCGGTGTAGTCACGATAGAAGCGCATGTCGCCGGCCATGAGCTTGTAGTACGAGCAGTTGTCGATACCCCGGAACGAGAGCGTCGGCCCCGTGTGGTCGGACTCTCCCGTGTGGTTGTAGACCACGTCGATGATGACCTCGAACCCCGCACGGTGGAGCTCCCGCACCATCGTCTTGAAATCGTCGACCGCCTGCACCGGCCCGTTGCTCGAGTAGCGGGGCTCCGGCGCCAGGTAGTTGAGCGGGTTGTAGCCCCAGTAGTTGCTGAGGCCCTGGTCGACGAGCCGCTGATCGTCGACGATCGACTGCACCGGCAGGAGCTGCACCGTGGTCACCCCGAGCCGCTTGAGGTGCTTGATCACCGCCGGCGACGCCAGGCCGAGGTACGTCCCACGATGCTCCTCGGGCACGTCGGGGTGCAGCATCGTGATGCCTTTGACGTGCGTCTCGTAGATGACCGTCTCGTCCCACGCCACGCTCGGCGCCTTCACCTCTTGCCAGTCGAAGGCGTCGTCCACCACGGCGCCGAGCGGCGCGTACGGTGCGGAGTCTTGCTCGTCGGGCTGCTCCGCCCGGCCGCGCGGCGCATCTCCGTAGAGGCTCGGGTGCCAGTTCAGGGGCCGACCGATCGCGCGCGCGTACGGATCGAGCACGACCTTCGCGGGGTTGAAGCGATGCCCCGCGCCCGGATCCCAGCTCCCGTGGACACGCAGTCCGTACAGCTGACCCGGTTCGATGCCGGGGATGTAGCCGTGCCAGACGGGACCAGTGCGGTGCTGGATGTCGTAGGAGCGCACGGGCTCGGGATCGTAGACGTTGGCGAACAGCAGCCACTCCACGCGCGTCGCGTGCTCCGAGTAGACCGCGACGTTGACGCCTCGTCCGTCCCAGGTCGTGCCGAACGGGAAGGGCTGTCCCGGCCACAAGGGCTCGCCGGCCCGCAGCGGACCCACCTTCGGGACATTCGGCCCTTCGAAGAACACCCTCGGTAGTGCCATCAGCGCGAGAAGTCTACGCCGCCACGGGCGACGGCGGAGAGACGAAGTCCACGCCGACCACTGCGGGCACGTTTCACCGTCACACGTTCCAGTAGCGGAGCTGATCGGGTGCGAAGGTCGGATCGAGCCGCTGGGCGAAGGCCTCGAGGCCGTGACGATCCGGTGGTTCCAGGAAGTATCGGAAGTTCGCGAGGTAGCGCAAGATCACCTCGGGCGAGAGGCGCCGCGCCGCGGCCTCCTCCACCGCCACCGCGGCGAGATGTCCGAGCCCGCGGTTCCGCGCCGCCCGCAGCTCGGCGACGAGCCGTGGGCTCGGGGGCCGATCGACGTGGGCGGCCCAGACCGCGAACGTGAACGGCAGCCGCGTCAGGCGGTACCAGGCCTCGCCGAGGTCGGTCTGGTGCGGCACGTCGTCACCGACCGCCCGCGACGCGACGGCCTCCTCGAGCGCCGCGTCGCCGATCAGCAGCGCCGCGTCGTGGTGCCGCAGCATCTCGTCCAAGTCCGGCGGGTGCGGGACGAACCGGGCGTCGATCCCGTCCTCGCGCAGCAGCAGCTCGAGGAGTGCGACGCTCGTGGCGGAGTCGGTGGTGACCGCGATGCTGGCGCCGCCGAGATCGCGCCAGGCGCCACGGTGGAACAGCATCACGCTCTGCACCGGGCCCACCGTGGCGATGCTGAAGTCGGGCAGCGCCCGCAGCACGTCGCGATGCCGCACGAACTCGATGCTGGAGACGAGCGTCAGGTCGATCTCGCCGGCGAGCAGCCGGGCGTTCAGCTCCGTCGGCACGCCGTGCTCGAACACGGCCCCGTCCCACGGCTCCAACCCCCAGTGCAACGGGGCGACGTTGGTGTACGAGACGATGCCGAGGCGCTCGCCCTTCGACACGGGCTCAGGCGGGTCGTCGTCGCGGTCGGCGGGCGTGCCCTGCGTGGCCGCGCTCACGAGAAGACGCGCACGTCGTTGTAGAGGGCGTCGCGCCGCACCGGCACGCGGCCGGTGTCGCGGATGAGGCGCACGAGCTCCTCCTCCGTCATGCCGGCTTGCGTGGTCGCGCCCGACGCATGCGCGATGCGCTCGTCCTTGATGGTGCCGTCGATGTCGGAGACGCCCGCCGCGAGCGAGAGCTGGGTCTGCTCGGGCGTGATCATGATCCAGTACCCCTTGATGTGGGGCACGTTGTCGAGGTAGATGCGCGCCACGGCCAGGTTGCGCAGGTCGTCGAGTCCGGTGGTGTGCACGCGCTTCCCCATCGCCTCGAGCTCGGCGGCCAACGGGTTGTTGTCGGGCTGGTACGCGAGCGGGATGAAGCTCATGAAGCCGCCGGTCTCGTCTTGCAGGTCGCGCAGTCGGTCCATGTGGTCGAGGCGGTCCTCGAGCGTCTCCACGTGGCCGTACAGCATGGTGGCGTTCGTGGGGATCTCGAGCTCGTGGGCGGTGCGGTGCACGTCGAGCCAACCCTCGGCCGTCACCTTGGCGCGAGCGATACGCCGCCGCACGTCCTCGGCGAAGATCTCGGCGCCGCCGCCCGGCATGGCGACGAGCCCCGCCTCCTTCAACTGCGAGAGCACCTCGCGGTACGTGAGCCGCGGACGCGTGATCTTGGTGAAGTGGTGGATCTCGGCGGCCGTCCAGGCCTTCACCTGCACGCCCGGGTACCGCTCCGTGAGGCCGCGCACGAGGTCGAGGTAGTAGCTCCAGTCGCGCTTGGGATGATGCCCGGAGGCGATGTGGATCTCGGTCAGGTCCGGGTGGTAGTGCGTGTCGACGTAGGCCCAGACGTCCTCGAGGTCGTAGTCCCAGACGCCCTCTTCGTCCATCTTGCGGGCGAAGCCGCAGAAGGTGCAGCCCACGTAGCAGACGTTCGTTTGCGAGAGCCGCAGCGAGTGCACGAAGTAGGCGCGCTCCCCGACCTTGCGCTCGCGGACCATGTCGGCGAGCCGCAGCAGCCCCGGGACGTCACGCGTCCGGTAGAGGGTCATGCCCTGCTCGAACGTGATCCGGCGCCCCGAGAGCACCGCGTCGACGATGGGCTCGAGCGCGGCGTCGCGCACGCGAATGCCGTCAGGGGCGGGCGTAGGGGGCAAGAGGACGCTCATCGCAGCGACGATATCACGCGCGTGAAACGCCTCCTGGACGCTGCATTGCAGTGTTCGCCTTCACCGTTCGACCACGGGCGCCTCAGATGTGCAACGCCCGCCCATCCACCGCCAGCGCCGCTTCCGGGAAGCGGCCCGACCACACACGAACCTCAGATGTGCAACGCCCGCCCGTCCACCGCCAGCGCCGCTTCCTTGACCGCCTCGGCGAGCGTGGGGTGGGCGTGGACGACGCGCGCGACGTCCTCGCTGGTGGCGTGGAACGCCATCGCGGCGACGCACTCCGCGATCAGGTCGCCGGCGCGGGGTCCGACGATGTGGACGCCGAGCACGCGGTCGGTCTCCTTGTGCGCCAAGATCTTGACCTTGCCGCTCGTGAGCCCGATGGCGCGGGCGCGACCGTTCGCCTGGAACGGGAAGACGCCCTTGCGGTACGGCGTGCCGGCTTCCCTGAGCGCCTCCTCCGTGTGACCCACCGAGGCGATCTCGGGCTCGGTGTAGACGACGTTCGGCACGAGCAGGTAGTCGACGTGCGGAGCGCGCCCCGCGGCGATGAGCTCGGCCACCGCGACGCCGTCCTCCTCGGCCTTGTGCGCCAGCATCGGACCGTGGATGAGGTCGCCGATGGCGTAGACGCGCTCGAGGTTCGTCATGAAGCGCTCGTCGACGGTGACGCGGCCGGCCGCGTCGGTCTCGACGCCGGCCTCCTCGAGCCCCAGCCCCTCGCTGTTCGGCAGGCGCCCGGTGGCGACGAGCACGCGGTCGGCCTTCACGCTCTCGCCGTCCTCCACCTCGACCGTGACGGTGCCATCCTCGACGCTGGCACCGGTGACGCGCACGCCGGTACGGATGTCGAGCCCCTGCTTGGTGAAGATCTTGCGCGACTCCTTGGCGATCTCGTCGTCGATGCCGAGCAGGATCCGGTCGAGGTACTCGAGCACCGTCACGCGCGCACCGAGCCGCGCCCAGACGGAGCCGAGCTCGAGCCCGATCACGCCGGCACCGATCACGACGAGCGACTCGGGGACCTCGTCGAACTCGAGCGCCTCGGTGCTGGTCACGATCCGCTCGCCATCGATCTCGACGCCTCGCAGCGGCGCGACGCGGCTGCCGGTGGCGAGCACGACGTGCTCGGCGTGCAGTTCCGTCTCGCCGTCGGTTCCGTGCACCACGACGTGCCCGGCCCCCTTCAGCTCGCCGCGCCCTTCGAAGCGCTCGATCTTGTGCTTCTTGAAGAGGTAGGCGACGCCGTCCGTGTTGCTCTTCACGACGTCGGCCTTGCGCTGCATCATGCGCGCCAGGTCGAGCGTCACCTCGCCGACGCGGACGCCATGCTCCTCGAGCGCGTGCCCGGCCATGGCGAAGCGCTCGCTCGACTCGAGCAGCGCCTTGCTCGGGATGCACCCGACGCGGACACACGTGCCCCCGAGGGTGCGCTCCTGCTCGACGCAGGCGACCGAGAGACCGAGTTGCGCGGCGCGGATCGCGGCGACGTAGCCGCCCGGACCGGCGCCGACGATGATGAGGTCGAAGTCTGGCATGTGTCCTCCGTGAGGCATGCTACCGCGTGCCCGACGGCGTACGCGTGCATCCGGTAGCCGCGGCGACGGTGCTGGAGGCTCGGAGGCCTCAGGCTGAGGCATGTCCACACCCTGGCTCGTCCGTCCGTCGGCGCTCGGCGCCGGTGCCGTGCTCGTGACGATCCTCGCGGTCGCGCTGCTGCTCGCGCCGTCGGGCCGTGGCGCCGCCCAGGCCGCCGCGACCGAGAGCGCCGCGAGCGACGGCGCCCTGCTCGAGGACCTGTCGGTGGCGTACTTCGCCGGTGGCTGCTTCTGGTGCGTCGAGTCGAACTTCGAGAAGGTGCACGGGGTCGTGGAGGCCGTGTCGGGGTTCATGGGCGGCCACGTCCCCGACCCGAGCTACGAGCAGGTCGTGCGGGGCGACACCGGCCACCGCGAGATCGTCGCCGTGTACTACGACCCGTCGAAGGTCGAGTACCAGGCGCTGCTCGACGCCTTCTGGCGCCTTCATGACCCCAGCGATGCGGGTGGCTCGTTCGTCGACCGCGGCTTCCACTACTCCTCGGCCATCTACGTGCTGGACGATGCCCAACGGCGGCTGGCGGAGGGTAGCCTCGCGGCCCTCGACGCGTCTGGCCGCCTCGACCGGCCGGTCGCGACGGTGATCGAGGACGCCGCCGTCTTCTACGCGGCCGAGGACTACCACCAGGACTACGCGCGCAAGAACCCGGTGCGGTACAACGCCTACCGTCTCGCCTCGGGGCGTGATCGCTTCATCTCCCGCGTGTGGGAAGGCGACAAGACCGTCTACCAGCAGCCGGAGGCGCTCCCGGCGTGGTTCGTCCAGCATCCCGGCGACGCCGCGCTGCGCGAGACGCTCGACGACCTCACCTACCGCGTCACGCAGCGCGACGGCACCGAACGGGCGTTCAGCCACCCCTACGACGCCCTCTACGACGACGGCATCTACGTCGACGTCATCTCGGGCGAGCCCCTCTTCTC
>SKWV01000087.1 GCA_007128755.1 Trueperaceae bacterium | reverse complement strand
GCCGCAAGGCCCAGTCCATCGTGGCGCAGGCGATCCAGCGCTCGGCCTCCGAGGTCAGCGCCGCCATCAGCGTCTCCGTCGTCCCCATCCCGAGCGAGGCCATGAAGGGGCGCATCATCGGACGGGAGGGCCGCAACATCCGCGCCTTCGAGGCGCTCACCGGCGTCGACCTGATCATCGACGACACGCCCGAGGCCGTGCTGCTCTCGTCGTTCAACCCGATCCGGCGGGAGGTCGCCAAGCTCGCACTCTCCGAGCTCGTCTCCGACGGGCGCATCCACCCGGCGCGGATCGAGGAGGTCGTCCAGAAGGCCCAGCAGGAGATGCAGACCTACATCCGGGAGAAGGGCGAGGAGGCGACGCTCGAGGCGAACGTGGTCGGGCTCAAGCCCGGCCTGGTGCAGCTCCTCGGCCGCATGCACTTCCGCACGAGCTACGGGCAGAACATCCTCACGCACTCCGTCCAGGTGGCGCACCTCACGGGCATCATCGCCTCGGAG
Source organism: Trueperaceae bacterium (assembly GCA_007128755.1). Lineage (GTDB taxonomy): Bacteria > Deinococcota > Deinococci > Deinococcales > Trueperaceae > SKWV01. The sequence continues at coordinate 6,171 of SKWV01000087.1, read as the reverse complement.
CTCGGCCTCGACGAGGCGCTGGCGCGCCGCGCGGGGCTCCTGCACGACATCGGCAAGTCGATCGACCGCGAGATCGAGGGCACGCACACGGAGATCGGCGGCAACTTGGGCCGGCGCTTCGGGGAGCCGCGCGAGGTGATCGACGCCATCGCGCACCACCACGACCTCGAGCTCGCCGAGTCGCTCTTCCCGGTGCTGGTGAACGCCGCCGACGCGGTGTCGGCCGCCCGGCCGGGCGCCCGTCGCGAGTCGCTCGAGAGCTACCTCAAACGGCTCGAGGGCCTCGAGGCGATCGCCACGAGCTTCCCGGGCGTCGAGAAGTCCTACGCCATCCAGGCCGGCCGGGAGATCCGCATCATCGTCGAGCCCGACAAGGTCGACGACGCCTCGGCGGTGCTGCTCGCCCGCGACATCGCCAACCGCATCGAGCAGGACATGGAGTACCCCGGTCAGGTCCAGGTGACGGTCGTGCGCGAGTCGCGCGCGGTCGAGTACGCGCGCTAGGCCCTCCCGGGTGGTTCCGTGCTCGGCCCATGGCCACCGCCCCGGCGCCGGCACGGTGGGGTACACTCACCGCGGCCGCGCCGCCTGGGCGCGCACCGCGAGCCCGTCAGGCGACGGAGCCCACCACCGAGGTGACCATGACGACGACGGTCGAGAGGCGCGAGGGACACCTGTGAGGACGGGCGAGGACGTCAAGTTGTTCAGCGGCGGCGCGACCCGCGATCTGGCGGCTTCGGTGGCCCACCACCTGGGGTCGAAGCTCGCGAGCGGCACGATCTCGCAGTTCCCCGACGGTGAGACCCGCACCACGATCGAGGAGTCCGTCCGCGGCGCCGACTGCTTCGTGATCCAGTCGACCTGCGCCCCGGTCAACCACAACCTCATGGAGTTGCTCGTGCTGGTGGATGCCCTGAGGCGCGCCTCGGCGTGGCGCGTGAACGCGGTGATCCCCTATTTCGGGTACGCCCGACAGGACAAGAAGGTGCAAGCGCGCGAACCGATCACCGCCAAGCTCGTCGCCAACCTGCTCGAGACCGCCGGCGTCGACCGGGTGATCACGATCGACCTCCACGCGGGCCAGATCCAGGGGTTCTTCGACGTGCCCGTCGACCACCTCACGGCCCTCGACATCCTCGGCAGCCACCTCAGGACGGTCGACATCGAGGGGTGCGTCGTCGTCTCCCCCGACGTCGGGCGCGCCACCGAGGCGAGGCGGCTCGCCAACTACCTGAACCTCCCGCTCGCGATGCTCTACAAGCGCCGCACGAGCCCGACCGAGACGACCGTCACCAACGTGATCGGCGACGTCGAGGGGCTGCGGCCCATCATGATCGACGACATGATCTCGACCGCCGGGACGATGCGGCGCGGCATCGACGCGCTGCTCCGCCTCGGCGCGGTGCCCGACGTGCGCGTCGTGGCGACGCACGCCGTCTTCACGCCACCGGCGCTGGAGCGACTGACGCACGAGTCCATCTCGCGCGTCTACGTCACGGATACCATCCCCTTCCACGGCGTCCATGGCCACGTCGAGGTGCTGTCGGTCGCCCCGCTCCTGGCGAAGGCGATCCACAACGTCCATCACAACGACTCGGTGAGCTCGCTCTTCACCACCTGAACGCTTGTAGGCGCTTGCCAGCTCGTGCCTGTACCCTGTATCTTGAGTGGCTGTCGACACGACCGCGCCAGACGCGCGTCGACCCACGACTGCCGCCGGGCCCTTCGGGTCCCGTGGACCGGGAGGCCTCATGAAGCTCGAAGCTCGCACGCGTGAACCGGGTGATCCCCGTGAGATGCGCCGATCCGGCCGTCTGCCGGCGATCGTCTACAACAAGGTCCTCAACGTTCCCATCTCGGTGGACGAGCGGGCGTTCGACCGCGTGTTCCGCGCCCAGGGCACGTCGCACCTGATCGACCTCGAGATCGACGGCGAGGTGCACGCCGTGCTCGTGCGCGCCGTGCAGATGCACAAGCGCCGGCGCGTCCCGCAGCACGTCGACTTCTTCGCCGTCACCGCCGGGCAGAAGGTCACGGTCAACGTGCCCATCGAGCTCGTCGGCACGCCCGTCGGCGTCAAGGACGGCGGCCAGCTCGACGTCCAGCGCCGTGAGGTCGCGATCTCCATCCTGCCGCGCCTGATCCCCGACCGTCTCGAGATCGACATCACCGAGCTCACGATCGGCGACTCGCTGCACGTGTCCGACCTCGTGCCGCTCCTGCCGGCCGAGGCCGAGGTGCTCGACGACCTCGAGCTCGCGATCGCTGCCGTGGTGCCGCCGCGCGTCCTGGCCGAGGACGAAGAGCCGACCGTCGACGAAGGCGTCGAGCCCGAGGTCATCGGCGAGTCCGACGACGACGAAGGCGACGGAGCCGAGACCGACGAGGACTAGCCGCCATGCATCTGATCGTCGGCCTCGGGAACCCGGGGCCACGGTACGCGGGAACCCGGCACAACGCCGGGTTCCTCGTGCTTGACGAGCTCGCGCGGCGACGTGGAGCGACCTTCGCGAAGACGCGTCACGCCGGCGTCGCCCGCGCCGACGGCGTCATCCTCGCCAAGCCGACCACGTTCATGAACGTCTCCGGCCTCGCCGTCCAAGCGGCGATGGCGCGCTACGGGATCCGGCCCGAGGACGTCATCGTGGTCCACGACGACCTCGATCTGCCGCTGGGCCGCATCCGCGTGAAGCGCGGAGGGAGCGCGGCCGGCCAGCGCGGCGTCCAGGACACCATCGACCGGATCGGCGCCGCGTTCGTGCGCATCCGCGTCGGCATCGGCCGGCCGCCGCCGGAGTGGGCGACGGAGCGCTGGGTCCTCTCGCGCTTCGGCGACGACGAACGGGGCACGCTGCAGCGCGTGGTCGCGGCCGCCGCCGACGCCGTGGAGGTCGTGCTGGAGGCGGGCCTCGAGGCGGCGATGAACGTCACCAACGGCCTCGATCTGGCCGCCCCCGCCGACCCGGACGCCGCGCCCTCGGCGGCCGACGCCCCCTAGGCCCGGCGGACTACGGCGCGCTCGTCACCCGCTCGAGGCTCGAGACGATCGCCGCCTCGAGGGCCTCCGCCTCCCCCATCCGCCGACGCTCCTCCTCCACCACGCTCTCGGGCGCGTTCGCCACGAAGCGCTCGTTGGCGAGCTTGCCGGCGCTCCGTGAGCGCTCGGCGCGCGCCTCCGCCAGTCGCTTCTCCTGACGCCCACGCCACTCGCCGACGTCGACGATCCCGTCGAACGGGAGCGCCAGCGTCAGCGCAGGGAGCGGCTGCGTGAGCGCGGCTCCCGTCGGGGGCGCCGCCTGGAGGGTGGCGCGCGCGAGGCTCTCGAACGCCTCGCGCTCACGCTCCAGGAACGCGGCGTCGTCGCCGCTCGCGTGGATCGGCATCACCTGCGCCGGCGAGAGGTTGGCCTCGGCGCGCAGCTGCCGCGCCGCGATCACCGCGGCGCGCAGCCGCTCGAAGTCGCGCTCGGCGTCCGGGTCGTGCAGCGCCGGGTCGACCTCGGGCCAGGCGGCGAGGCCGATCTGCCCGTCGTGGCCGAGCGCCTCCCACAGCTCCGACGTGACGAACGGGACGAGCGGATGGAGCAGGCGCAGCAGCCCCTCGAGCGCCGTCTTCAGGGCCACCTTCGTGCCGTCGTCGCCGCGCTTCAGCGGCGCCTTGGCGGCTTCGAGGTACCAGTCGCAGAACTCCGACCAGACGGCGTCGTAGATGGTGCGGGCGGCGAGCCCGAGGTCGTAGGCGTCGAGATGGCCGGTGACCTCGCGCGTCACGGCCTGCAACCGGCTCAGCATCCAGCGGTCCGCCAGGTGCGTCGGCCGCGCCGGCACCGAGACGGCCTCGGCGTCGCCGCCGACCTGCATGAGCGTGAAGCGGGCGGCGTTCCAGAGCTTGTTGACGAAGTTGCGGCCCATCTCCACCCGGCGCTCGTCCCAGCGGATGTCCTGCGCGCCGGTGGAGACGTGCGCCATGGCGAAGCGCAGCGCGTCGGCGCCGTAGCGATCGATGAGCTCGAGCGGATCGATGCCGTTGCCGCGCGACTTCGACATCTTCTGCCCCTCGGCGTCGAGCACGAGGCCGTGCAGGAGGACCGTGTGGAACGGGCGGGTCCCGGTGAACTCGTACGCCGCCATCTCCATGCGCGCGACCCAGAAGAAGAGGATGTCGTAGCCGGTCACGAGCACGTCGGTCGGGTAGAACGTGCGGAAGAAGGGGTCGGACTCGTCGGGCCAGCCGAGCGTGCTGAACGGCCACAGGTTGGACGAGAACCAGGTATCGAACACGTCCGGGTCCTGGGTCAGCGCGACGCCGGCGTAGCGCGGGTCGTCGGTCGGGTCGCGGTGTGGGTCGTCGCGCGCGGGCACGATCACGTTGCCGTCCGGGTCGTACCAGGCCGGGATCCGGTGCCCCCACCAGAGCTGCCGCGAGACGTTCCACGGGCGCAGCCGCTCGAGCCAGTCCCTGTTCACCTTGGTGTAGCGCTCGGGCACGAGGCGGATCTCGCCGTCGTCGAGCGCCTGCAGCGCTCGCGCGGCGGCGTCCTTGGGGTCGTAGAACCACTGCAGCGAGAGCAGGGGCTCCACCGGCACCTTGGTGCGCTGCGAGAAGCCGAGCGAGACGGTGTGGTCGCGCACCGCGCGCAGCGCCCCGCTCTCCTCCAGCGCGGCGACGACGACCTCGCGGGCCGCGAAGCGCTCCATCCCCCGGAACGCCTCCGGTACGAGCTCGCCGAAGAGACAGGCGTCGGTGTCGATCACCGTGGGCCGAGAGAGGCCGTGGCGCTCGCCGATCTCGAAGTCGGTCTGGTCGTGCGCGGGCGTGATCTTGAGGGCGCCGGTCCCGAACTCGCGCTCGACGGCGGCGTCGGCGATCACCGGCACGCTGCGGTCGGTGAGCGGGATGCGCACGCGTCGACCGACGAGCGCCGCGTAGCGGTCGTCCTCCGGATGGACGGCGACCGCCTGGTCCGCGAAGATCGTCTCGGGCCTGACCGTGGCGATCTCGATCGCCTCACGCCCGTCGACGGGACCGCCTTCGAGGGTGTACGCGAGGGTGTAGAGCTTGCCGGGCCGGTCCTCGCGGTCGACCTCGAGCTCCGAGAGCGTGGTCTGGCTCGCCGGGTCCCAGTTGACGATGCGCTCGCCGCGGAAGATCGCGCCGCGGTGGTAGAGCTCCACGAACTGCGTCCGCACCGCCTGCGAGAGGCCCTCGTCCATGGTGAAGCGCGTCCGCGACCAGTCGGCGCTGACGCCGAGCCGCTGCAGCTGGCCGAGGATGACGCCGCCGTAGCGCTCCTTCCACGCCCACATGCGCTCCACGAACGCCTCGCGCCCCAGGGTGTGCCGGTCGAGCCCCTCGGCCGCCAGGGCGCGCTCGACCTGGACCTGCGTGGCGATGCCCGCGTGGTCCATGCCGGGCTGGAACAGCGCCTCGAAGCCCTGCATGCGCTTGGCGCGGATGAGCGTGTCGATGAGGGTGTTGTCGAAGGCGTGGCCGAGGTGCAGGTCGCCCGTCACGTTGGGGGGCGGGATGACGATCGTGAACGGCGGCTTGCCGCTCTCCGGATCGGCGCGAAACGGCCGCTCCGCCCACTCCTGCACCCAGCGGCCTTCGACGCTGGCGGGATCGTAGCGGCTGGCGAGGCTCGCGGCGTGCGCGCTCTCCATGGCGTCGGGGACCATCGTCGCTCCTCTCGGCGGTCCGCGCCTGGCGCGGCCGCCTCACCCGACCGGGTGTGGACCCGGAGGGGATCATGCGCGTGCTGTCGGGAGCGGACGAGGCCGAAGGCCCCGCGGTACCACCGCGCTTCCCCGCCTGAGCGGAGCACTCGTGCGTCGCGCTACGGGGCGACCCGCCCTGTGCCTGCCGGGCGGCCGGGGGCTCTACGCACGCCGGGAACGGCGCTTCTGCCCCGAAGCGAGCGACTCCGGCCGGTGTGCTCGCGGCGGGCGACGTTCTCCCCCTGTGACCGCGCCCGGCTCTCAGCGCGCATCGCGTCGTCGCGAGCATGCCCGGCGTCTCTGTCGGTCCGTTCGGAGGGTACTCCTCCCGCTGCGTCGAGGATACGGACGCCGGCGCTCGCCCGTCAAGGCGCCGCGTGGCGAACCGAGGGCGAGACCGCCGTCAGAGCACGGGCAGCGTGTTGAGGGCCTGCACGCTGACCTGGCCCGCGAG
>SKWV01000217.1 GCA_007128755.1 Trueperaceae bacterium | reverse complement strand
CGCTCACGGCCGCGGCGAGCGTGCCGCGGGCGTCGAACCGCCACGGCCGCCCCGGTGCCGGGAGCCACGCCCGCTCCCAGCCGACGGTGAGCGAGGAGTCCTGGAGCCGCCGCTCGACCGCTCCGCCCTCGTTGCGCTGAGCGAGCACGAGCGCCCAGCCGGGCGCGAGCTCGATGCGGTGCGCCGCCGCGATCGCCAGCGCGCCGTCACGCGCCTGCACGGAGATGCTCGAGCCTTCCTCCGCCGCGCTCAGCCCGGCGCTCCAGCGTGGATCGGCATCGGGTCCGAAGGCGACGTCGGCGATCACGGCGGCCGGGCCGTCCCGCCGCTCGAGCAGGCCCACCACCCAGCCGCGCTCCCCCTCGGTGACGACGCCCAGCGAGACCGGCAGGCGGATGGCGCCGAGCGACGCCTCCGTCACCTGCAGCGCCGACGGGAGCGCGATGCGCAGGCCCTCCACCACCAGGATGCCGCCCTCGATCAGCAGGGTGGCCTCCGCCAGCGCGAGCCGCGCCCGCCGGCTCTCGATGCGGATCCCGGCCGTCTCCGGCGGGCAGTCGCAGGTGCTCGCGACGACGTCCTCGACGACCAGGATGTCGCCGGCGCTGAAGGTGCCCACCGCGGCCACGAGCCGCACGGTCGGCGTCAGGACCTCGAGCGCGCTCGCGGTCATGCCGCCGTGCACGAGGTCGAGCTCCATGCTGCGAGCGTGGCCGACGATCCCGCTCCCCTCGAGCGTCACGTCCACGAGCCGCGCCGCGGCGGGATCGAGGTCGAGGCGCCGCGCGCGCAGGAGCCACCCGCCGACGTCGACGACGGCGCCTTGCGCCTCGACCGTCGCGCTCGCGCCGGGCGACCGCACCACCATCGTGTCCGCCGACACCCTGACCTCGAGGCCGCCCAGCTCGAGGCAGACGCCGCCGCCGAAGGTCACCTGGTCGCCGGCGCGATCGGTCGTCAGCTGCGTGAAGATCACCCGCCCGAGCTCCTCGATCGTCAGCTCGGTGCCGCCGGGCACGTCGAGGCACGCGGCGACGGCGATGGGCGACCACACCGCCAGGCAGATCGCAGCGAGGCCGAGCCGCACGGTGCGGCTCACTCCACCTCGGCCTCGAGCCGCTCCACGACGTCGTCGTCGAGGGTCGTCGTGGCGTCGTAGTCCACGATCACGCCGTCGGCGTCGCGGACGGGCGTGAGCTGGAGGAACGCGCCGGGGTTGTCGCTGCGGAGCCTGATCGGCCCATCCTCGTAGAGGTACGGCGCCGCGAGCACCAGTCGGCCGGAACCGACGTGGGCCCAGACGACGTCCGCCGCCAGCGTCGGCGCCTCACCCGTCACGCCGCCCCGCGCCTCGGCCCAGCCGGCCTCGGCGTCGTACACCATCTCGTCGGCCCGCAGCACGTGACCGGCCTCGTTCTCGAGGGCCACACCCCCCGCGGCGTCGAGCCGTCCGATGCGCAGGTCCACGCTCACGAGCGGCGCGGTGAGCCGGCCGAACGGACCATCGACGGTCGCGTCGCGCGCCTCGAGCAGCTCGCCCTCGGCGTAGCGCAGCCAGGGTGCGGTCAACCGCACGCCCGTGCCCTGGTCGACGACCTCGCCGCCGTCGGGCAGCTCGGTGAAACCGGTGGCCAGGTCGAGCCGCTGGGCCCCGTACGCGGTGACGGTCAGCTCCGCCACCGAAGCCACGGCCACGGCCGACGCCAGGAGCAGGGCGCACGAGATCGCGATCGAGCGGGCGCGATCGCGGGCAGCGGCGGACGCAGGTCGGGTGGCGCGAGCAGGCATCATGCTAGAGCGTACCGGCTGCCGCGCGGGACACGATGACGGAAGCGTCGCCGGCCCTTCACGATGCGCTCACGGGCGACTCGGGCCGCAGGACGAAGCGCAGCGCGCGGTCGAAGGGGCGCTCCGCCAACAGCGCCAGGCCGGCCTCGAGCGGCGTGCCGAGCACCTCGTCGACGACCTCCCTGACGCTCTCGTAGCGACCCCGCTCGAGGTAGGCGCTGCCGAGCGTGACGAGCCGGCCCATCGGCGTCTCGCCGCGCAGCGTCAGGCCGGTGGCGAGCGTCCGCTGCGCGGAGGCCCACTCCTCGGGCGAGAGACCGCTCCGCTGGGCCTCCTCGAACACCCCGAACGCGACGTCGAGGACGCGCTCCACGGAGGCGTCGTCGGTGCTCAGGTACGCGCCGAACGAACCGAACCCTTCGGCGTCGTCGTGCCACAGCGACGCCTCGTCGGCGATGCCCGGCTCGATCAACGACCAGAACAGGCGGCTGTTGTCGGCGCCGCCGATCGCGCGCGCCAGCAGCGTCGCGGCCACGCGCCGCGGGTCCTGCCGTCCGACGCCCGGGGCGAGGACGGCCACGTGAGCGCGGGTGATCCGCGGCGCTCGCTCCTCGAGGCGACCGCTCCCGAGCGCCAGGGGCGGGTGGGCACGCGGGTCGTCGCCGGCCGGCCAGTCGCGCGTCTCGAGCGCGAGCTGGGCGAGCACCGCGTCCCAGTCGTACGCGCCGGCGACGACGACGAGCATGTTCCCGGCGCGGTAGCGCCGCTCGTGGTAGGCCGCCACGTCGGCCGACGAGAGCGAGCCGATGGAGGCGGTCGTGCCGAGCAGCGGCCGTCCGATCGGGTGGGCGCCGAAGAACGCCGCGCGCGCGCGGTCGAACGCCGTCGAGGCGGGCGAGTCGGCGTCCATCGCGATCTCCTCGAGCACGACGTTGCGCTCGACGTCGACGTCGGCGGCGTGCAGGCTCGGCCGCATCATGTCGCTGAGCAGCTCGAGCAGCTCCGGCACGGCGTCCGGCAGCACCGCGCCGTAGTAGGCGGTGCGCTCGTCCGAGGTGAAGGCGTTGTAGCGAGCCCCCAGGGCGTCGAAGTCGCGGCTCACCTGCGCCGCGTCACGCTTCGCGGTGCCCTTGAAGCAGAGGTGTTCGAGGAAGTGCGAGACGCCGTGCTCGGCCTCGTCCTCGTCGCGGCCACCGGTCTCGATCAGGTAGGCGATCGCCACCGACGAGGCGAGCGGGTTGTGCTCGCCCACCACCTTGAGGCCGTTGGGGAGCACCGCTTCGTCGAACCGCAGGACGCTCACGCCGCACGCTCCGCGGCGACGTCGCGGGGACCGAGCGTCACCACGGTGAAGGTCGGCTCGGGGCGGCCGGCGAGGAAGGCGTTGACCCGCTCGAGGTCGACGGCGAGGATGGCGCCCAAGATCTCGTCGAGCGTGCGCGGACGCCCGAGGTGGAGGACGTCGGACGCGAGGCGACCGGCGCGCGCGCCGCTCCCTTCGCTCTGCATGACCAGGCTCGAGCGCAGCTGCCGCATGGCCCGGGCGTACTCGTGCTCGTCGACCCCGTCGCCCAAGAGCCGCATCTGCTCGAGCAACACCTCGAGCGTCTCCGAGGCGCGCTCGGGCGTGGTGCCGGCGCGCACGACCGTGTAGGCGTGCCCGCGCACGAGCCGCGTGCCCGCGCCCACGCTGTAGGCGAGGCCGCGCTTCTCGCGGACCTCGTTGAACAGGCGCGCGCCCATGTTGCCGTCGAGCACGCTCATGGCGATCTGCTGCTCGTACCAGCCGTCGGCGCCCGGCGCGACCGCCGCGTCGCACATGCCGATCTGCACCTGGGCGCCCTCGGCCATGACGTGATGACGGTGCGGGGCGCGGACCTCGGGCGCCGAGATCGGCGCCACCCTGCCCTGCCAGCCGCCGAACGCCGCCGTCGCCAGCTCGATCACGCGCCTCACGTCGCCGCCACCGGCGATGGCCAGCACGGCGCCCGCCGGCCCGAGGCGGCGCCCGGCGTCGTCCCGCACGCGCTCGGGCGTGAGCGCCTCGAGGTGCTCGCGCACGCCGTAGGTGCTGCGGCCGTGGCGGCTCGCGAAGTACCGGGCGACGAGCGCCTCCCCCAGCCGCTGCGAGGGCGCGTCGTCGATCGAGGCCAGGTCGTGCAGCGCGAGGAGCCGCACGCCGGCGAAGTCGTCGTCCGAGAACCGCGGCCGCTCGACCAGGTCGGCGAGGAGCGGGAACACGTGCGCGGCGTCGCGCTCGAGGAAGGCCGCGGAGAAGGTCAGCGTCTCGCGCCCCACGCCGCCGCCCCGGCGCACGCCCAGGTCGTCGAGCGCGGCGGCGTACGCACGCGCGTCCAAGTCGCCGGCGCCGCGTTGCATCCACTCGGCGAGGAGGGCGGCGCTCCCGACGGCGTCGTCGGGGTCGTTCACGCTCCCGACGCGCAGCTGCAGCGTGAGGCTCAGGGTGGGGAGCCACGGCATCGGCTCGACCAGCACGCGCAGCCCGTTCGGGAGCGTCAGGTCGGAGAAAGGTTCGGTGGGAACGGTCACACGGGCGAGTCTAGCACCGCGTCCCGAGGCGACCCGTCGTCGCCGCTGCGCCGTGCAGCACGCGCCGCGAGCGGTGGCGGCCGGGCGTCACGCGCCGGCGGCGACGAGCGCGCGGACCGCCGTGGCGGGATCGTCGTGCCGGACCAAGCCCGTGCCGATCAGCACCGCGTGGGCGAGACCGCGCAAGGCAGCGACGGCGTCGGCCGAGTCGTACCCGGACTCCGCCACCCACAGCGCCTCGTGCCCGGAGGCGCGCCCGCGGGCGATGAGGCGCGGCGCCGTGCTCGAGTCGATCGAGAGCGTCCGCAGGTCGCGGTTGTTGACGCCGATGAGGGTCGCCTGCGCGCCCACGGCCAGGTCGAGCTCGCGCTCGTCGTGCACCTCGACCAACGCGTCGAGGCCGAGCGCGCGCGCGTAGCCGAGGTAGTCGCCGAGCGCCTCGCCGAGCACGGCGACGATCAGCAGCACCGCGGACGCGCCGTGCGTGCGCGCCTCGAGCACCTGCGCGGGATGCACCACGAAGTCCTTGCGGAGCGTGGGCGCGCGCACCGCCTCGCTCACCGCGGCGAGGTGCGAGAGCGCGCCCCCGAAGTGGTTCGGCTCGGTGAGCACCGACACCGCCGCGGCGCCTCCGGCGACGTACGCCCGGGCCGTCGTCACGGGGTCGACGTCGTTGATCGCTCCCTGCGACGGCGAGGCGCGCTTGACCTCGGCGATCACGGCCACACCGGTGCCCCGCAGCGCCTCGGCGAACGAGCCGGACGCCGGACGCCCGGACGGACGCGGCCCTCCGGTCGGGTAGGACGCGTAGGCGGCCGCGCGTTCGCGCGCGATCCGACCCAGCACGCCGGGCACCGCGTCGAGCCGCTCGCTCGTGAGCGCCTCGGGAGGCGCGCCCCCCGGCTCCTGCCGAGCGGCGACGCCCGACGCGGGCCCGTCGCCGCCCGAAGGATCAGAAGGTGTGGAAGCCATCGATCCCCCCAGCCTCGCCCCACTCCGCGTCGACGCCCTCGACCTCGGCGTGGACCGGTCCCTTGCGCAGGCGACCCAGGAAGTGCTCGAGGTCGTGGCGGGGACCCTCGGCGACGACCTCGACACGGCCGTCGGAGAGGTTCTCGGCGTGCCCCGCGAGGCCCAGATCGAGGGCGTGGCGCCGGACGTAGTCCCGGTACCCGACCCCCTGCACCGTGCCGCGGATGAGGACCGTGAGTCGCGACCTGGACGGCTCTGCCATGAGCAGCATGCTACCAGGCCGCCCCCAGGTCGGGTGCTACGCTGACACCAGGCGGCGCCGACCGACCGCGGTCGCCGAGGCGCCGCCGAGGGTCGCCGCCGCGACACCATCTGATGCGTCTACGAACCGTCTTCTCACTCGCCGTACTGGCCTTCGTCACGGCAGCGGCCATCGTGCTCCCCGGAACTCCGGCCGTGCGAGGCGCCGTGCTGGATCGCGTGCTCGCCGCCGCGACGGAGGCGGGGTTCGACGTGGTCGTGGCGGGCACCGGCGGGAACCTCTGGCGCGGTGTGACCCTGCGCGGGGTCGCGATCACCGGGCCGGGCACCGACGCCACCGCCGAGTCGGTCCGGGTGCGCTACTTCCTCCCTCCCCTCATCACGGGCGAACTGCCGCTCGGGATCCACGTCGACGGGCTCGACGGCCGTGTCGACGTGGCCGCTCTGGGCGACGCCTTCGCGGAGCCGACGTCGTCCGCTCCGCCGGCGGTGCGGGTGCGCATCCAGGACGTCGACGTCACGCGCTCGCGCCTCGAGGTGGCCGGGATCCCCTTCACGCTGCCCGACGTCGGCATCGAGGGGATGCGGGTGAGCACGCACGCGGACGGCATCCGAGCCGATCTCGACCTGGTCACGGCCGAGGGACGCGCGGAGCTGATCGCCCACACGCGCCCGGGCAGCGACGTCATCGAGATCGAGGTCGTCGCCGCCGACGCCACGATCGGCCGGCACTGGTGGGACGGCATCCAGGGCGGCACCGGGCGCGGGGTCGTCCGCGTGGTCGCCGGCGTCGTCGCCGGCGACCTCACGATCGAGGGCGGGGCCCTCACCGCGTTGGGGGTCGACGTCCGCGACGTCTCCGGACCGGTCACCTGGCGCGGGACCGACATCGACGCCGACCTCACCGGGGCGACGCTCGGCGGGTCGATCAGCGCCTCGGGCCGGGTCGACGCGCTCGCGCGACGCTGGCATGCCACCGGCAGCGCCGACGCGCACCTCGACGAGGTCGTGGCGGCGCTGTGGGCCCTGGGCGCGCCGGGCGCCCCGCTGCCCTCGAGCGGCACCGTCCGAGCCGACGTCCGGGCCGAAGGCTGGTCGCTGGCCCACATCGAGGTCGACGCGCTGGCGGAGGGGTCGCTGCTCGGCGAGCCGCTCGAGGCCCTGGGCGCGCACGTCGTGTGGGACAGCGTCGCCGGCCTCTCCGCGGACGCCGACGGCG
>SKWV01000141.1 GCA_007128755.1 Trueperaceae bacterium | reverse complement strand
CCGAGCAGCGTGTAGGCGAGGTCCTGCGTGCCGAGCATGGTGACGCCGGGGGCGTTCCCGAGCGTCATCGCCGTGGTCGGATCGACGTCGGGCAGCAGGTGGTACGTGCCCGTACGAAGCCCGGCGGCGCGTGTCGACGCCTCGGGGACCACGTGATAGCGGATCGCGGCGACGCCGGGCTCGCCGGGCCGGTAGTAGTCCTCGTTGGCCTCGAGCCGCACGAAGGTGTCGGGAACGACCTCCGCGAGCCGGAACGGGCCGGTGCCGACGGCGACCTGCTGCAGATCGCCGTGCTCCTCGACGACCTCGCGCGGGACGACGTAGAGGTTCGTCATGTTCGCGAGCATCGGCGCGAAGGGCTCGGCGAGCGAGAAGACGACGGTGCGCGCGTCGGGGGCCGTCGCCGACGCGATCTGCGTGAAGCGGCTCGCCTGCGGCGACCCGGTCTCGGGATCGAGGATCCGCTCGAGCGAGTAGACGACGTCGTCGGCCGTCAGCGCGCGGCCGTTGTGGAAGACGACGCCGTCGCGCAGCGTGAAGGTGTAGGTGAGACCGTCATCGGAGATCTCGTACGACTCGGCGAGGGCGCCCTCGAGCTGCAGGTCGGCGTTGACCTCGAGCAGGCCGTCGTAGATGACCTGGACGATGGCGAAGCTCGCGAACGCCGTCACCTTGTGCGGATCGAGGCCGGCGGGTGACTGGTCGACCGCGAGCTCGAGCGTGCCGCTCTGAGCCGCCGCGATACCGAACGATAGGAGAACGAGCAGGGCGAACCTCTTCATAAGCCTCCTCTGCGACGGCCCTGCACCGGCCCCTCCATCGGGAGCCCCCTCCGGCCGGAGGCCTCTGCGCATGCCGCTCGCGTAGCGTGGACCGTACCATTCCCAGACCACCTCCCACAATCGTGCTACATTCCGCCGCATGACGTTCCCTCGTGCCGCCCGCGATTCGCTCGAGCTCGCCGTCGCCCAGGGCGTGGTACCCGGAGCCGCCGCCGCGCTCGCCGATCGGGACGGCCCGGGTCCGCTCATGGTCTGCGGCGTGCGTCGCCAGGGGGGGCCGGCGGTCACCCCCGACACGCGCTACGACCTGGCCTCGCTCACGAAGGTCATGGCGACGCTCCCCTGCGTGCTCCGCCTCGTGGCCGACGGCGCGCTCGGCCTCGACGACAGGCTCGAGCCCTACTTCAGCCACGCCGGCTGGTTCCAGAGCCCGAGCTTGGCGGACGCCACCGTCCGCCAGCTCCTCGCCCACGCCGCGGGGGTGGAGCCTTGGTCGCCGCTCTTCGCGCGCGTGAGCACGCGCGCCACCGCCCTCGCGGCCGTCCTGCAGGCGCGGGTCGAGGCGCCCGGCACCGTCCGCTACAGCGACCTGGGCTTCATGCTCCTCGGCGCGCTCGTCGAGCGCGTCACGAAGCGCCGGCTCGACGCGTTCGCGCGTGAGGCGGTGTTCGAGCCGCTGGGCATGCACCACACCGGTTTCGGGCCCGTGAGGGACGCACCCGTCGCGGCGACGGAAGACTGCGGCTGGCGCAATCGCCTGCTCGAGGGCGAGGTCCACGACGAGAACGCGTCCGTCTGGGACGGCGTGGCGGGGCACGCCGGGCTGTTCGGCACCGCCGCCGACGTCGCGACCTACGCGAGCGCCTGGCTGCGGCTCGACCCTCGACTCGGTCCGGAGTGGCTCCTGCGCGAGGCGAGCGCCCTGCACGCCGAGGACGACGCCGGGGTGCGCCGCGGCCTCGGCTGGCTGCTCGCGCACCCCGGCGTCTTCGCCGGCGACGCGGCTCGCGGGTACGGCCACACCGGCTTCACCGGCACCTCCCTCTGGATCGATCCCGAAGGGGGCACGGCGAGCGTCCTGCTCACCAACCGGGTCCATCCCCATCGCTCGCGCGGCCACGGCATCACGGCGCTGCGCGGAAGCTTCCACGGCCTCGTCCACGCGGTGGCCGCGTGATGGGCCCCATCTGGCCGGGCGTGCCGCTGGGCGAGCCCGCGCGCCCGATGACGCTCCTGTCCCTCATGAGCGGCACCTCGCTCGACGGCATGGACGTGGTGCTCGTCGACCTGCACGACGACGGCGCGCGCCTGGCGTGGGACGTGCGCGAGCGGCACAGCGCGCCCTATCCGGCCGACCTGCGTGAGCGTCTCGTGGCGGCGCTCGGCGAGGGAGGGAGCGACGTGGCGATGCTCACGCAGCTCCACGCCGAGATCGGGCACGCCTACGCCGCGCTCTGCGGTCCGCTCACCGACCGCGTCGCCGTCGACCTCGTCGCGCTGTCGGGCCAGAACGTCTACCACGTCCCGCGCGTCGACCCCGCGCGCGGCTGGCGCACCACCTCGACGCTCCAGCTCGGCGAGGCGGCCCTGGTCCTCGAGCGCTGCCGGGTACCCGTGGCGTGCGACTTCCGCCAATCGGACATGGCGGCCGGCGGGCAGGGCGCCCCCATGGTCTCCTACGGCGATCTGCGCCTCCACGCCCGGAGCGGCGTGGCGCGCGCCGTGCACAACCTCGGTGGGATCTCGAACCTGACGTGGTTGCCACGCGACGGCGATCCGTCGGCCGTGGTCGCTTTCGACACCGGACCCGGCAACTGCCTGATGGACGAGGCCGTGGCTCGCACCACGGGCGCCGAGTACGACGCGGGCGGCCGCATGGCCGCGAGCGGCCGCGTCGACGGGGCGCTCCTCGAGGCGCTGCTGCGGCACCCGTACCTCGCGCTGCCGTTCCCCAAGACGACGGGTCGCGAGCTCTTCTCCCTGGAGCGAACCCTGCAGGGGGCGGGAGCCGATCCGGACGATCTCCCGGCCGACGACCTCGTCGCCACCCTGACGGCCTTCACGGCCGCCTCGATCGCGGCGGCCTACCGCCTGCTGCGAGCCGACCGCCCGCTCGACGAGGTGCTGCTCGCCGGCGGCGGCGCCGCCAACCCGACCCTGGTGGCCATGCTGCGCGAGCGCCTCGACGTGCCCGTCCGCACCTTCGAGGAGATCGGCATGGTCTCCACGGATCGCGAGGCGCTGGCGTTCGCGGTCATGGCGTACGACGGCTTCCACGGTCGCGCCGGCACGCTACCGGCCGCGACGGGCGCCCGCCGTCCGGTGGTCGCCGGCAAGTACCTGTGGCCTACCCCGGTGGCGCCGTGACGACCGCAGGAGCGCTCGCCTTTCGCCGCTTGCGCATCACGACCTCGTCGACCCCGGGCGCCACGTAGTCGTGGAGCTCGCCGACGGCCTCGAAGCCGCGCCGCTCGTAGAAGCGCCGCGCCCCGGCATTGTCGCGCGTCACCAGCAGGAACAGGTCGGCCGCGCGCGCGAAGGCCTCGCGCTCGACCGCGTCCATGAGCGCCGTGCCCGCGCCCGTCCCCGCCGCCTGCGCGGCCACGACGAGCAGGCGCAGGTAGGGGCTGCGGGAGAACGCCCCGCGCGGCGACCACCACGCGAAGCCGATGCGTTCCCCTGCGCGCACGGCGGTCAGCACGCCATCGCCGGCGTCCAGCGCCTGGGCGAGCGCGTCGGCCAGGGCGGTCGTCTCGAGCGCGTAGCGCCGGAAGAGCGCATGCCCCTCGTGCAGGCGCGCCAGCGACGTCAGCTGCGAGCGCTCCGCCTGGCGGATCGTGATCGTGTCAGCGCCACCTTTGATGCTCGGGCCTCCCATGCATCCGCTCCCGCGCGCAGCGCGCGCGGCCCGGCCGCCACCCCCATACCACCACGAGCGCCGCACCAGGTGGCGCGAAGCGAGGAGCCATGACCGTGACCGAAGCGATCGACACCCGTTACGAGGCGTTCGACGTCTGGCCGATGGCGCGACGGGTCGAGGCCCTCGTTCGGGCAAACGAACGGGCCGTGGCCGCCGTGACGGCGGCGCTCCCCGAGCTCACCGAGGCGGCGGAGCACATCGCCATGCGCCTCGTGGCGGGCGGACGCATCGTCTACGCCGGCGCCGGGACGTCGGGCCGACTGGCGCTCCAGGACGCCGCCGAGCTCCCACCCACGTTCGACTTCGACCGCACGGTCGTGCTGCTCGCCGGCGGCCTGTCGGCCGGCGGCGAGGCGGTCGAAGGCGCGGAGGACGACGCCGCCGCCGCCGCGCAGGCCGTGGACGATGCGATGGTGGGCGAGCGCGACGTGCTCATCGGGATCGCCGCCAGCGGCCACACGCCCTACACGATCGCGGCGGTGCGGCGCGCGCGGGAGCGCGGCGCCATCACGGTCGGCATCGCCAACAACCCCGATTCGCCGCTCCTGGCTGCCGCCGACGTCGCGGTGCTGCTCGCGACGGGTCCCGAGGTGGTGGCGGGCTCGACCCGCATGGTCGCCGGGACCGCGCAGAAGATCGCCCTCAACGCCCTCTCGACCGCCGCGATGCCCGAGCTCGGCGCCGTGTACGGCAACCTCATGGTCGGGATGCGGGCCAAGAACGAGAAGCTTCGTGGGCGTGCCGTGCAGATCGTGGCGCTCGCCACAGGCCGTGACGCCGCGGCCGCGGCGTCGGCGCTCGAGGCGGCGGCGTGGGACCTGCGGGTCGCCATCGTGTCGCTCGAAGCCAGCGTCACGCCCGACGCGGCGCGACACGCGCTCGCTGCGCACGGCGGCAGGATCCGCGAGGCGTCGGCGTCCGCGGCGCGCGCGGCCGGCGGCGAACGCGACGACTCCTAGGAGCGGCCGGCGGCGCCGTCAGCCAGCACCGCCGGCGGAGAGGAACGCGATGCCCGCGAGCATCAGCGCGACCGCTCCCAGCTTGCGAGCGAGCCGATCGCGTTCGCGCAGCACGATCACGCCCACGGCCACGAGCAGCAGCAGCCGCGCCTGCGCCACCAGGATCACGTCGCCGGCCGTCCCGCCGGCCGCGAAGGCGAGGATGATGCAGAGCTGCGTGAGCGCGAACGTCGCGGCGACGAGCCACGCGGACGGTCGCCACAGGGCCGGCGCCAGCCACTCGGCGCGACTGGGTCGGGCGATCGCCAGCATGCCGACGCCCGTGAGCACGAGGTTCAACGCGGTGTAGCCGAGCGGGTGGAACGGCGCGGCGATCGCCTTGTCGATCACGTTGCCGGCGCCGAACAGCATCGCGGCGCCGAGCGCGAGGCGCTGCGGCGCCGAGAAGCGCCAGCGCCCGGGAGCGCGAGCGAGCAGCGTCACCGAGACCAGGATCAGGAGGCCGCCGACGAGCGACGGCAGTCCGAACGGCTCGCGGAGCAGCGCCACACCGCCCACGACCGTCCACAGTGCCGACGAGCGCAGCAGGAGGTCGACTTCGGAGAGCTGGCTCGCCGCCAGCGCGCGGAAGTAGAGCCCGTTGCCGGCGACGTACACCACGGTCATCAGCGCGAGGTGGGGGAGACGCTCCGCGGCGGGCGCGAGGTCGGCGCCGAACGCGGGCAGCAGCGCGAGGCACATGAGGCCGCCCGTGAGGTGCACGGTGCCACCGAGCACGGCGGGACGCAGGCGCGCCACCAGGAGCTTGGAGGCCCAGACGTTGACCGCGCTGGCAAGGCCGGCGGCGAGCGCCAGCACGATCCATGTCACGCGGCCAGGATACGCCCCGGCGGGCCGCTCGGGCCCACGGGCCCTGGCCCCTCGCGCCGTCTCGGTGCGATGACGTGGGTCATGGCTGCCGAGCGCTGCAGGCCCGTACGCTCGCCACGTGGATGCACGTCACGAGGCGCCCGACGCGAGCGGCGTGAGCCCGACCTGGTGGTGGTCGTTGGCCGCGTTCGCCGTGGCGGCGCTCACCGGTTCGGCGCTCAGGTTCGGCATGCTCCATGGCTTCCCTGCCGGGCTCGAGTTCGTCAACGTGCGCCACGCCCACTCCCACCTCATGTACTTCTCGTGGGTCACGCCCGCGCTCATGATGCTGATGATGGTCGCCTTGCGCGGGTGGGGGATCCGCGTACGCGGGACGGGCGTCGCCGGCTTCGCGCTGCTGTGCGGCCTGACGACCTTCGTGCCCTTCCTCCTGAGCGGCTACGGGCTGCTGCGCGTGGGCGGCGCGCAGCTGCCGCTGTCGATGATCACGTCGGCCCTCAACGGCGTCGCGTGGTACGCGTTCGTCGGCGTCTACGTGGCCGCCACGTGGGGCCGCGCGCGGTCGTTGCCGCTGCGGGCGTTCGATGCCGCGCTGTTCCTGCTCATCCTGGCGTCGATGGGTGCGCTCGGCCTCGCCGGGACGGGCCTGGCGGGCGCCGCCGATCCCGCCTGGATGATGGCGCTCGTCGACTTCTTCCTCGACCTCTTCGGCGAAGGCTGGTTCACCCTCGCGCTCTTGGGCCTCGCCTACGGAGCCACCCCGCCACACGCGGGGCGCCACGTCGCGGAGCGCGGCGTCGAGATCCTCACGCTCGGCCTGATCGTGCGGTCGCTGGCCGCGCTGGCGGCGCCGACGGGCGCCCCGTGGCTCGGCGCGGCCGCCGCGATCGGCACGGGCCTCGCCGGTGCGGGCATGCTGCTCGCCGTCTGGCCCCTGTGGCGCGCCGGCGTGCCACGCTGGTGGGCGCTGCCCCTGGCCTTCCTGACGCTCAAGGGCGCGATCGAGGTCGCCCTGGTGTGGCCCGGCGCGGCCGCGATCATCGACATGCTCGCGCTGCGCATCCTCTTGCTGCACGCCTTCTTGCTGGGCGGCATCACGCTCGGCCTCGTCGCGGCGGCGAGGAGCGCCTTCGGGCCCGCCGCGGCGCGGAGCCCGGCGGTCCTCGACGTGGCCGTGTTGGCGCTCCTGGCGAGCCTCCTTCCGCTCACCGGTGCGTGGCCGCGGGGCCTGAGCGGGTCGTGGGCCTTGCACGTCGCGGCCTGGGTGAGCCT
>SKWV01000196.1 GCA_007128755.1 Trueperaceae bacterium | reverse complement strand
GCGAAGGCGTCGTCGGGCTCCGGGAGCTCCTTGGCCTTGACGTCGTCGATCCGCACCGCGAGGCTACGCCGGTCGGCCTCGTCGGGCGCCTCGGCCTCGGCGTCGTCGTCGGACGCGTCTTCAGCGCGTGCCGTGGCGGGATCGACGCCGAGGTCGAGGGTGACCTCCTCGCCGGCCGACCGACCGACGAGCTGCGACACCAGGTGCGGCTCCGTGCGGGTGAGATCGATCGGCATGCTCGAGCCGCCGCCTTCGCCGAGCGTCTCGACGAACACGACGTCGCCCTCCTCGACCGGACGGTCGACCGGCACCAAGGTGGCGTGCTCGTCGCGCAGGCGTGCCACGGTCTCGTCGACCTGCTGCGCTTCGAGCGCGGGGATGGGCGTCTCGATGTCGATCGCGTCCAGGTCGGGCAGCTCGAACTCGGGGTAGAGGTCGGCCTTCACCTCGAACGTGAAGTCCTGCCCGGCCACCGGATCGTCGCTGTGGAAGTGGGCGTGGACGGGCATGAGCTCGAGCTCGCGCACGGCACGGGGGTAAGCCTCGTCGACCAGCGCCTCCTTCACCTCGCCGGCGAGCACGTCGGCCCCGACCCGTTGGATCAGGACGCCGCGCGGCGCCTTGCCGGGCCTGAAGCCGGGGACCCTGACCTGCCGGGCGAGTTGCGAGAGCACGCTGTCGAACGCGGCGTCCACCTCGGCGGCGGGGATCGTGACGGTGAAGGTGGCGGCGACCGCCTGCTTGTCGACGAGTTGCGCTTGCATCATGGCCTCTTCCGGCGGTCCGACGGCCGCGCTCGCAAGGGGGCGCGGCGCTCGGGTCGCTCGTGGATCTCGTGACGTCGGTCTCGGGCGGGAGCCGCTGGGGTGCAGGAGACGTGGTGCGAGGAGCGGGCCGCGAACCCGCGCGTCACTTCCACCAGGTCCAGGGTCCCCCGACGCAGTCCTGCCAGCATACTTCGAATGCACCCCACGTTGTCCACGACGCGCGATGCGCTCGACCGTCGTCCGGCCGAGACACCGCGACGCGGACGCTGGAGCTGCGCGGGCGCTCGGCGGGGCTGCCATGGTCGCCGCCCGCAGCGTCGAAGCCCCGATCGGCCGATCGGGGCTTCGTGCGTGGCGGGATGTCGAGCGTGCTGGACGACTTGGTGCGAGGAGCGGGACTTGAACCCGCACGTCAAAGACACCAGATCCTAAGTCTGGCGCGTCTACCAGTTCCGCCATCCTCGCGCGCCCCGCCACCCCGAGGCGGGGCCTCGAGAAGGAGTTGGGGTGGATGAAGGGATTTGAACCCTCGACCCCCGGAACCACAATCCGGTGCTCTAACCTACTGAGCTACATCCACCATGCTCGCGTCCATGAGTCTAGCAGACCCCGTCGGTGCGCGCAGTGGCCCCGACCGCGGGATGCTACCACTTCGCCACGGCGTCCGTCGCGCCTCGGCCGACCGTGCCCGGCCAGCCTAGGCGCGGGCCGCGACCGGCCGGTCGGTTCGGTCACCGCGCGCGCTCGGGCCCTGGCGTACCGTAAGTGCGGAAAGCGCCGCCCCATACGTCCTCGGCGTTGGTGTGACGGGATGATCATGACGATGCAGCCGTACAGGCTCTTGCACGTGGAAGACGACCCCATGGACACCCGTTTGTTCGGCTTGATGCTGGACGAGTTGCGGGTGCCGCAGGGGGGCGTGCGGCGTGCCGAGCGTGTGGAGTCGGCTCTCGAGATCCTGCGCAACGAGCCCTTCGACATCGTCTTCCTCGACCTCGATCTCCCCGACAGCGGCGGCCTCGACACCGTGGAGCGCGTCCTGGCCGAGGGCTTCGACGTCCCCGTGGTCGTATTGACCGGGATCCAGGACGAGGACCTCGGCGTGCGGGCCGTGGCGCTCGGGGCGCAGGACTACCTCGTCAAGGGGGCGGTGCACGCGGGCGTCCTCGGCCGCGTGCTGCGCTACGCGGTGGGTCGCCAACAGGCGCTCACGACCGCCAAGCGGGCGAGTGCCCAGGCCGCGGCCGTCGAGGCGCGCCTCGAGGCCAGCCGGGCGGTCCGCAGCGAACTCGAGCGCGAAGCCGCGGAGCGGCGCGTGGCGCAGGAACGGCTCGAGGCGTCGCTCGCCCAACTCCACTCCCTGCGGAGCGTCGATTCCGCGATCATCGCGGATCTGCCGCTCGAGCAGGTGCTCGACGCCATCCTCGGCGCGGCCGTGCCGTTGCTGCCGGTCGACGCCGCGGCGTTCTCGTTGCTCCGCAGCCACGGTCTCAAGGTCGTCGCCAGTCGCGGCCTGGCCGGACGAAGCGAGCTGGCCGAGCCCCTGCGGCGCGACGACGCGGCCGTCCGCGCGGCCTGGGCCGATGGGTACGCCGTGTGCTACGCGAGCGACGATCCTCCCGCGCCGCCGCAGCAGGCGCCCTGCGCCAGGCTCGACAGCCTGCGCCGCCTCGATCTGGCCGAGTACCACGTCCTCGCCCTGACGGCCCGCGGCGAACCGCTGGGCGTGCTCGAGCTCTACGGGCGAACGCGCGGGAGCGTGGGGCGCCCCGAGTGGCTCGAGTTCGCGGAGACCCACTGCGCCCAGGCCGCCGCGGCCATCGACGCCATGCAGCTCCGCTCCCGGCTGGTGAGCGCCAACGACGAGGTGCTCCTGGCGTACGACAGCACCATCCGCGGGTGGTCGCGGGCGCTGGACCTGCGCGACCGCGAGACGATGGGGCACAGTAGCCGCGTGACCGACATGGCCGTGCAGCTCGCTCGCAGCCGCGGGTTCGATCCCGTGGCGCTCGGCCACCTGCGACGCGGTGCCCTGCTCCACGACATCGGCAAGATGGCCGTTCCCGATGCCATCTTGCAGAAGCCGGGGCCGTTGACCGCCGAGGAGCGTTGCGTCATGCAGCAGCACACGGTCTTCGGGCGCGACCTGCTCGAGCCGATCAGGTACCTCCGGGACGCCGTCGACGTCCCCTACGCGCACCACGAGCGCTGGGACGGGACGGGCTACCCGCGCGGCCTCGCCGGCACGGCGATCCCGCTCGCGGCCCGGATCTTCGCCGTGGTCGACGTCTACGACGCCCTCACGAGCGATCGGCCGTACCGGAAGGCATGGTCGCGGCGGCGGGCGCTCGAGCACATCGCCGCCGCCGCCGGGAGCCACTTCGATCCCGAGGTGGTCGCAGCGTTCCTGGAGCTCTGAAACCACCGACGCGGCTGGTGAGCCGCCCTGCGCTCAGGATGACGGCGCCGGCCGCGGCGGCTCGGACGGGAGCCTGAACGAGAATGTGGCGCCGACGCCGGTCTCGGCCGTGGCGGTGATCCTGCCGCCGTGGCGCGTGATGATGCGGTGGGCCAACGCGAGGCCGATCCCGGTGCCCTCGAACTCCTGCGTCAGGTGCAGGCGCTGGAAGGGCACGAACAGCCGACGAGCGGCGCGCATGTCGAAGCCGGCGCCGTCGTCGCGCACGAAGATCTCGGTGACGCCGTCCACGGACCGTCCGCCCACTTCGATGTGCCCGGGGTCGCGCTCGCGCGTGAACTTCCACGCGTTCTCGAGCAGGTTGGCCATCACGATGCGCAGCATCCGCCTGTCGCCGTGCGCGCTCAGGACCGGGTCGATCTCGACCTCGACGGCGCGGTCGTGATCTCTCGTGCGAAGCTCGCGCACGAGGTCGTCGGCGATGGCCGAGAGGTCGACCTCCTCCCAGCGCAGCTCCGCCCGCGAGATCTTGGTGAGCTCCAGCAGGCCGTCGATGAGCTCCGCCATGCGTTCCGCCCCCGTCACGACCTGACCCAGCAGCTCGCGGCCGGTGTCGTCGAGGGCGTCACCATGATGCTCGAGGACCGTTCGGCTGAAGCGCTCGATGCCGCGTAGCGGCGCGCGCAGGTCGTGCGACACCGAGTGGTTGAACGCCTCGAGCTCTTCGTTGGCGTGCTGGAGCTGCATCGTGCGCTCGGCGACGAGCTGCTCGAGGCGCGTGTTCACCTCGCGGACACGCTGCTCCGCCTCCTTGTGCTGCGTGATGTCGACGAAGGTGACCACCACGCCCTCGATCCGGTCGTCGGTGGTGCGGTACGGGTGGATGCGGGTGAGGAAGACCTCGTCGGAGTTCGTGACGAGCTCGCGTTCGATCGGCACGAGCCGTTCGAGCACCCGCCTCGTGTCCTTCACCAGGTCGTGCGCACCGAAGCGGTGGGTGAGGTCGCCGACGGGGCGACCGCGGTCGCTGTGGCGGACGTTGAAGAGCGCACCGAGTCGCGGGGTGAAACGAAGGATGCGGAGGTCGCGGTCGAGGAACAGCGTCGCGATCTCCGTCGCGCTCATCAGCGTCTGCAGGTCGCTGCTCATCTGCGCGAGCTCCTCGACCTTGTGCCGGTTCTCCTCGTTGACCGTGATGAGCTCCTCGTTGACGGACTGCAGCTCCTCCTTCGACGTCTCGAGCTCCTCCATCGCCGAACGGAGCTCCTCGTTCATGGACTGGAGCTCCTCGTTGCTCGCGCGCATCTCCTCGGCGCTCGACTCGCCGTCCTCGATCACCTCCTGCAGTCGCCTGCGCGTGAGGTCGAGCTCGTGCTCGAGCTCGCTCATCTGCCCGTCCTCCGACGGATCGCGCGCGTCGGCGCGCAGGGGGGCGTCGGTAGCGATCGCGAAGCGCTCTTCGAACAGCACCAGCTTCACGCCGGCGTAGCGCGGATCGAGGCTCGGCCTGACCTCCATCGTGACGGTCCGCGACATGCCGTCGAGCTCGAGCCGGACGGGCTCGGAGCGCGCTGGGACGCCCTCGTGACGGGTCACGTGCAGCGCCGCACGGAGTTCGAGCCGCAGGGGTTCGAGCACGAGCCTGGCGACGTCGCCGGTCAGCCCGCCGCCGGGATGGCGCAGGTACCTGCCGGCGCGTTGCGAGAGATGCAGCACGGTGTCGTCCGGGCCGACGAGCAGGCTCGGCGGCCCCACCTGGTCGAGCAGGTCGCTATGCGCCTCGGCGAAGCCCCGCAACTGGCGCGTGCGCGGCGGCTCCGGCCTGGTGGCGAGGCTGCGGTGCGCCAGCGGGAACGTCGGCACCCGGCGTGCCTCGGTGTCGCCGAGCTTGCGGTAGAGCGAATGTGCCTTGTGCTCCACCGCGAACAGGTCGTCGCGCTCGAACATCTCGGAGGGCCCGAGCAGCAGGTACCCGCCAGGCTGAAGCGCGTAGTGGAACAGCTCGACCACCTCGCGCTGGACGCCGCGCTCGAGGTAGATGAGCACGTTGCGGCAGGTGAGCAGGTCGAGCCGCGAGAACGGGGCGTCCGCCAGGAAGTTGTGCGGCGTGAACAGGATCGCCTCCCGCACCTCCTTGCGGATGCGATAGCCGTCGTGCTCCTTGGTGAAGAACCGCCGGAGGCGCGCCGGCGAGACCGTCGTCTCGATCGTCTCCGGATAGACGCCGTCGCGGGCGCGGCGCAGCGACGCCTCGTGCAGATCGCTCGCGAACACCTGCACCGCAGGCGGCGACTCCAGCGTCGAGGCGTGCTCGAGCAGGAGGATGGCGAGCGAGTAGGCCTCCTCGCCCGTGGCGCAGCC
This sequence comes from Trueperaceae bacterium, assembly GCA_007128755.1. Lineage (GTDB taxonomy): Bacteria > Deinococcota > Deinococci > Deinococcales > Trueperaceae > SKWV01. The sequence goes on along the minus strand of SKWV01000196.1, from coordinate 1,267 downwards.
CACCGACCAGGCACGCACCTGGTCGTCTGGGCCCTTGCCTTCGAACAGCCGCGGCACCACGCGCTCCTCGAGCGACGCGAAGACGTCGGGATCGCGGAAGAACTCCGTGACGGTGACGAGGAACTCGTCGGCGAGCGCCTCGACCTCGGCCGGTGTGCGGCGCAGCAGGTCGAGGTAGGCGTCGAGCCGCTCGACGTGGTGGATCTGCATGCGGCGAGCCGTGCGGCGCAGCAGGGTCGAGCGCTTGTAGCGCGAGAAGTCCCGGCCGGTGCGAGAGCGCAGCAGGTTGAACAGCTGCTGCAGCGTCCGCTCCTGCGCGGCGTCGTCGGGCTCGGCGTCCGCCTCGCTCACCCTCGGCTCGGTCTGGATGTACCCGAGGATCGCCGCGGGGATGTCGTCGAGGCCGAGCACGAGGTCGACCATGCCCGTCGCGATCGCCGCCTGAGGCATGCCGTCGTACTCGGCCTCGTTCGGGTCTTGGGCGATGGTGAGCCCGCCGCGCTCCTTGATCGTGCGGAGCCCCAGCGCGCCGTCGCTGCCCGTGCCCGTGAGCACCACGGCGACGGAGTGGCCGTCGTGCGTCTGCGAGAGCGTGCGGAAGAAGTGGTCGATGGGAGCCCGCGCCCGCCGGTCCGACTCCAGGTCGGAGAGGCGCAGATGGGTGTCGACGCTCGACACGTTGCAGCCGGGCGGGATCACGTAGACACGGTCGCGCTCGAGCGTCGTGGTGGCGGAGATCTGCTCGACCGGCATCCGGGCATGGGGCTGCAGGAGGTTGACGAGGTGACTCTCGTGGTCCGGTGAGAGATGCACCACGACCACGAGCGCGAGGCCGGTGTCGCCGGGCATGGCTGCGAGGAGCTGCTTGAGCGCTGCGAGACCGCCCGCCGAGGCGCCGACGGCGACGACGGCCCTCGGCGCTAGCCCCCGCGCCTCACCGCCGTGGGCGTGCGGCGTCGAGGCGGGGACGCGGCCGTCGCTGTGGTGGTGGGTATCGTGCTGCTCCTGCGGGTCCTCGGGATCCATGCGTGCGCTGCTCCTCGTCCGACGTCCTCTTCGACGCACTGTACGTCAGGGCGTCGATACGGTCTTGGTCGGATGCGCCTCGACGCGCGCGATCGCGTTCCGAGTGGGCCCGCTCTCGCACCCGGTCCGCTCCACGCTCGCGCGACATGGTGCACCCGCCAGGATTCGAACCTGGGACCGACCGCTTAGAAGGCGGCTGCTCTATCCACTGAGCTACGGGTGCGCGCGGGCCCGAGGGTCG
>SKWV01000255.1 GCA_007128755.1 Trueperaceae bacterium | reverse complement strand
GACGTGGTCGACCTGGAGCCGCTCCAGGCTCGCGGCGAGCGCCCGCGCGACGTGATCGGGGTGGCCGCGACGATCCTCGCCCGCGCTCGGGTGCCCGAACTTGGTCGTCAGTACGAAGCGGTCGCGCCGCCCGCGTAGCGCTCGGCCGATGAAGCGCTCGCTGTCGCCGTCTCCGTAGACGTCGGCCGTGTCGAGGAACGTGATGCCGGCGTCCTGCGCGGCGTCGATCACCCGTCTCGTGGCCGCGGCGTCCAATCGCGCTCCGAAGTTGTTGCACCCGAGGCCGACGACCGAGACCTCGAGCGAGCCGATCCTGCGCGTGCGCATCCTCGTCCTCCGCATCTACCGCCCTCCTCGGGCGGCGCACCCCCGACCATACCGGAGGTGCGCCGGTGACGGGCGCGCCCGGGCCTCGGGAGGGTGACTGGTACCGTCGGTGGGAACGGGGGCGCGCGATCGGTCCACCGCGTCCGTCGCGTGTGAGGGCGTGCGGGCCGCGCTCCCCCTGATGGGAGTCATCATGAGCGTCGTCACCAGCAAGCGCGACATCGAGCACATCCTCGAGTACACGAGGCGGATCGCCGTCCTGGGAGCCCATCCGGATCCCGACAAGGCGGCGCACTTCGTTCCCGACTACATGTCTCGGAACGGCTACACGGTCATCCCCGTGAACCCCGACTACCCCGACGCACTCCTGTGGGGCATGAACCCGCTCCCGTCCCTGGCCGACCTCGACGACGTCGTCGAGATGGTCCTGGTGTTCCGGAGCCCCGAGCACCTGCCGGGGCATGCGGAGGAGATCCTGGCGATGAACCCCGTTCCGCGCGTGGTGTGGTTCCAGCAGGGCATCCGGCACGACGAGGTGGCGGGGCGGCTCGCGGCCGAGGGCATCGAGGTGGTCCAGGACCACTGCGTGATGGTGATGCACAAGAAGCTCGACCTGAACGACGCCGTCTCGCTCTAGAGCGCCTTGCGCCGCGCGCTCCGCCGGGCGGAGGTCAGTCGTCCGACCCCCGGCCGTCGCGCGTCGACCTGGCCTCGGCCGGCGTCGTCCCGGCCAGCGCATCGGCGTCGAGCCGCGACTCGAGCCTGCGGATGGCGGGGACGACGGCCGCGGTCAGCGCGAGGCAGCCCAGCACGGCGCCCGTGCCGAGCAGCATGATGGCCGAACCGCGGCCCGGACCGGTCCCGAACATCGCGAGGCGCTCCGCCAGGGCGCCGCCCGGCATCATGGCCGGCTCGAACACCTGCGCGGCCAGCCAGCCGGCCGTGAGCAAGCCGAACGCCTGCGAGCCCGTGATGATGACCGAGCGGAACGAGAACACGCGGCCCAGCATGCGCAACGCCACGTGCTCCTGGTAGATGGTCCGGTCGGACGCGATCAGCACCGCCTGCGCCATGCCGGCAACGAACACCCCGAGACCGATCCAGAGCGCATCGGGACGGAGGCTCGTGAGCACGGTACCGGCGCTCATCACGAAGGCGCCCACGACGATGCCGTGCATGCGGGGGCGCGTGCCACCGGTGACGCCGATCACCAGCGCCCCCACCACGCTGCCGACGCCGTAGGCGGCGTAGACGAGCCCGATCGTGCCCTCGTCGCCGAACGAGAGGACGATCGGGCCCGAGAGCGCGTACGTGAACGCCGAGGCGAAGACGACGACGCCCAAGTGCACGAGCAAGAACACGAACGGCGGCCGGCCGGCGACGTAGCGCAGCCCGAGCACGAACTCCTGCCACAGGCTCGTGCGGGCGGTGTCCGGCGCCGGCCGCGGGATCGCGACGACGAGCAGGGTCGCCACGGCGACCGCGGCGGTCAGCGCGTCGATCAGGAAGATGGCGCCGAGCCCGAGGCTGAGCATGAGGACCCCGGCGATGGGCGGGGCGATCACGAGGCCCAGCGTCTGGATCAGCTGGGCGTAGCCCGACGCTTGGCCGAGCCGCCTCGGGGCGACCAGCAGGCGGATGCTGGAGTCGAACGCCGGCAGGACGAAGGCGTTGGCGAGCCCGTTCACGAAGAGCGCGACGTACAGGTGCCAGAGTTGCAGGTCGCCGAACCAGAGCAGCACCACCACGGCGAGCGTCGGGATGCTGGCGACGACGTTGGCGACGATCAGCACCGTCCGTCGGTCCCAGCGATCGATGAGCGGCCCCGCGACGAGCGACCCGAGCGCGATCGGGAAGACCGCGAAGAACAACAGGGCCGCGAACGCCTGCGGGTCGCGCGTCTCCTGGAACACCCAGACGCTGACGCCGAAGCGCGTGAGCCCCGAGCCGGTGAACGACACCAGCAGGCCGGCCCAGAGGACCCAGAACGCTTCTTGCCCCTCGAAGGGGCGTCGTGTCGGAGCGCTCACCGTACCCCGCGGTCAGCCGAGCGCGGCCAGCATGCGCGGGACGCTCACGACGGTCCCCTGGCGGCGCGCCTCCTCGGCGGCGAAGGCCATCGCGTGGCTCTCGAGCGACGCCTCCCAGGAGGTGGCCATCGCCGACGGCTTCCCGCCCGCGCGTGTCGCCGCCAGCAGGCTCGTGAGGTCGGCCATGAGGCCGTCGTCGCCGCCGCCGTGACGGTCGCTGGCCGCTTCGGCGGGCGCGTCACCCGCCGCGGCGTCGTGCAGCGCGACCACCTCGTGGCGGCCGGTGACGAAGTCGCGCCACTCGAGCCGCCCCGACTCGAAGGTGCCGGCGAGCTCCCCGTGGGTTCCCGAGAGCCGGATGGTGCGGGTGTTGGCCTCGGAGAACGCGTTGACGCTCAGGCTGGCGGTCACGGCGTTGTCGAACGACAACGCCACGACCTGGTGGTCGGCCACGTCGTTGTCGCAGCGGTAGACGCAGCGCCCGTACGGCCCGGTCCGCAAGGCGCGGAGCCGGCCCTCGACGCTCGCATCCGTGGTGAGCACGGAGATCGGCCAGCCGTCGGTGTCGCCGAAGCGCTCGAGATAGATCCTCCTGGCCGAGTACGGGCAGCGCTCCTCGACGTCGCACGCCAGGCAGCGCTCGCCGGCGCCCTCGGGCGCCTCGGCCGCCGTGAAGTGCGTGAGGCCACCGACGGAGGAGACGCTCGTGCAGGGGGCGTCGACGAGCCAGCGTAGGAGGTCGAGGTCGTGGCACGCCTTGGCGAGGATCATCGGGCTCGCGCTCTCCTCGCGCCGCCAGTTGCCGCGGACGTAGGAGTGGGCGAAGTGCCAGAACCCGATGTGCTCGGCATGATCGACGTCGATCAACCGGCCGATGCGGCCCGCGTCGAGCAGGCGCTTGATCGTCCGGAAGAACGGGGTGTAGCGCAGCACGTGCGCCACGGTGACGCTGGGCCCGTGCCGCTTCGCGGCGGCGGCGATGCGGGCCACGCCGGCAGCATCGGGCGCCATGGGCTTCTCGAGCAACAGGTGGTACCCGCGTCGGATGCCGGCGACGGCGCTCTCGACGTGCCGAGCGTCCGGCGTCGCGACGATCAGGGCGTCGGCCAGCCGCGCCTGCGCGAGGAGCGCCTCGCCGTCGGGGAAGCGCCGCTCGGGCGGGACGTCGTGCGCGGCGGCCACGCGCTCGCGCCGGTCCGGGTCGGGTTCGGCGACGGCGACGAGGCGGCCCCGCCCCGGGTGGCGCAGCAGGAAGTCGGCGTAGACGTCGGCGCCGCGGTTACCGGCGCCGATGAGCGCGAAGGTGGGGAGGGGAGTGGTCACGCCCGCAGCGTGTCATGGCTGAGCCGCGCGCGCGAGGGGCGGCCGCGTCGCGGTGCGCTCACCTCGGCCCGTCGGCCTCGGCGCCCGCGGCCCCAGTCTCGGCGAGGTCGGTGTCGGCGGCCCGCAGGAGCTGCTTGAACCGGGCGTACGCCGGCTTCTTCGTCCCGTCGTAGGTGACCAGGCCCAAGTGGTACTCGTGCTCGTCGACGTGGAAGCCCTCGATCGCCTCGCGGTCCGGGTGCAGATCGACGAGGGAGTACCAGTACACGCGCTCGACCGGAGCGTGGACGGCGGCCTCGAGCAGCCTCACCTGTTGCGCGTGCCGAGCCGGCCGCTCGAGCAGGCGGTCCCAGGTCGCGAAGCCGGTCTCGCTCACCCAGATCGGCCGTCCGCTCGATCCGGCCGCGATCGACGCCACCTTGTGCCCCCAACCGTTCCAGCGCTCGGCGTCGTCCCAGCTCGGGGCGTCGTCCCACCACATCTGGGGGAAGGAGTGGATCGCCACGACGTCGACGTCGCGGAGTGCGCCATGCCCCTCCACGAGCGCGAGCCAGGACGGGTCGACGGGCATCATGCCGCCCAAGACGGTGCGCTTGCCGAGCCGCCGAGCCGCCCGCGCGGCGCCGCCGACCATCGTCGCGAACTTGCGCCAATCGGGATCGAAGGCCGCGAAGTCCCACTTGTAGAGGTTGTTGGGCTCGTTCCAGAGCTCGAGCTCGGCGAACGTGTCGCCGTACTCGATGATCACCTGCGCCACGAACTCCGCGTAGTCCTCGAGCCGGCGCGGCGGCGCGGCGCAGCGCGGCGCCTCGGCCAGCGAGGGCGGGGTGTGCCAGACCGAGAGCAGCACGTCCATGCCGGCCCGCTGGAGCTCGGCCATCTGCCAGTCGTACCAGGCCTTGCCGCCCGGGCGGTGGTAGTCGGCCCAGGAGATGCCGGTCCGGAGATGCCGGACGCCGAGATCGCGCATGAGCTCGATGGCCGCTTCGACGTCCTCGAAGGCTTCGAAGTGGAACCATTGGCATACGCCGAGCAGCGGCGGTCGGGAGGGCGGTGCAGGGACGTCGTCTGGTGTCATCGTACGGCTCCTCCGGTACGGGTACCCCGGCCACGCGCCCGGGACGGCGGGCCGCGCGGGGACGAGAACACCGTACCAATCGCATCGGTTGCCGCGGTTCCTCGCATCACGAAAGTCCGAAGAACCGCTCATGCGAAGGTTCGTGATGGCTGCTCCTGATCTCCTGCGGGAGCGTGAGAAGCTAGGTCAACGTTCGGCCGGCGCCGCGAGCACGTCTCCGGACGCCACACGACGCGCCGCCGATAGGGGGACCAACCGATGGACGATCGGGTGCTCATCACCGGCGGAGCAGGATTCATAGGCTCTCACCTCGCGACCGAACTCCTGGATCACGGCTACACCGTCCGGGTCGCCGACACGCTGAACCCGCAGGTCCATGGAAGCGACGTGGACCGGCCGCCGTACCTGCACCGGGACGTCGAGCTGCTGCGCGCCGACGTCACCGATGCCGACGCGATGGCCGACGCCCTCGACGGCGTCGATCACGTGGTGCACTTCGCGGCGATGGTCGGCGTGGGGCAGAGCATGTACGAGATCAGGCGCTACACGCACGTGAACACGGTCGGCACCGCAGTGCTGCTCGAGGCGCTCGCCCAGCGCCCGGTGCGGCGGCTCGTCGTCGCCTCGAGCATGAGCATCTACGGCGAAGGGCTCTACCACGACGCGCAGGGGCGACCCCACGCGCGCGTCGAGCGTTCCGTGGAGCGTTTGCGCGCCGGCGCGTGGGATCCGGTGAGCGACTCGGGGGAGACGCTCGAGAGCCGGCCCACCCACGAGGACGTCCCGGCCAACCTGACGTCGGTGTACGCCCTCACGAAGTACGACCAGGAGCGTCTGTGCCTCATGGTCGGTCGGGCGTACGGCATCCCCACGGTGGCGCTGCGTCTCTTCAACGTCTACGGTCCGCACCAGGCGTTGTCGAACCCCTACACCGGCGTGCTCGCCATCTTCGCCGCGCGACTCCTGAACGACAAGCCCCCGCTCATCTTCGAGGACGGCCTTCAGCGCCGCGACTTCGTCAGCGTCTACGACGTCGCCCGCGCAGCGCGCCTCGCGCTCGAGAGCGAGGAGGTCGACCAGGGGGTGTTCAACGTCGGCAGCGGCACGTCGGTCACGATCCGCGAGGTGGCCGATCGGCTGGCGCGCGTGCTCGGCAAGGACATCGAGCCCGTGCTGACGGGGCAGCACCGCGTCGGCGACATCCGGCACTGCTACGCCGACATCGCCCGTGCGCAGGATCGTCTGGGGTTCAGCCCGCGCGTGCCGTTCGACGCCGGCCTCGAGCAACTCGCCGCGTGGCTCGTCGATCAGGTCGCCGACGATCAGGTCGACCAGGCTCGCGACGAGCTGTCGACGAGAGGGTTGACGCTGTGAGCGTCGGCCGGCAGCAGCGGCCCGTCCTGATCACGGGTGGGGCCGGGTTCGTGGGCGCCAACCTCGCCGACGCGCTCCTCGCCGAGGGCGTGCCGGTGCGTGTCGTCGACGACCTCTCGCGCGAGGGCGTGGAGGAGAACCTGGACTGGCTCGTGGAGCAGCACGGCGACCTGCTCGACGTCGTCGTCGGGAGCGTGACCGACGCCGGCATCGTGCGCGACGCCGTCCGCGACGTCGACGCCGTCTTCCACCTCGCGGCCCAGGTCGCGGTCACGTCGAGCGTCGACCAGCCCCGTCACGACTTCGACACCAACCTCGTCGGGTCCATCAACGTGCTCGAAGCGCTCAGGACCCGCGGCCGGAGCGTGCCACTCGTCTTCACCTCGACCAACAAGGTCTATGGCGAACTCGAAGGGGTCGATCTGGTCGAACGGCCCTCGCGCTACGAGCCGAGCCCAGGAGCGAACGGGCGCTACGGCGTCGACGAGTCGACGCCGCTGGACTTCCGCTCCCCCTACGGCTGCTCCAAGGGCGCCGCCGACCAGTACGTGCTCGACTACGCTCGCACGTACGGCATGCCGGCCGTCGTGTTCCGCATGAGCTGCATCTACGGCCCGCACCAGTTCGGCACCGAGGACCAGGGCTGGCTCGCGCACTTCCTCATCCGCGCGCTCGAGCGCCG
>SKWV01000445.1 GCA_007128755.1 Trueperaceae bacterium | reverse complement strand
GCGTTCGTGCGGCAGGCGAAGCTTCGCCGCCTCCTCACGCTCGAAGGACGTGTCGAGATGTCCTCGAACGATGAACTCGAGGCTCTGGACGACGCCGAGTACCGTGGCGCCGAGGCCGACGGCGCTGGTCTCGGTGGCCGTGGCTGAGCGGGTGCTGATCGACACGAGCGCCTGGGTGGCGTTCTTCCGCGGATCCACTCCGGGCCGCGCCGAGGTTCGGAAGCTCGTGAGCGACAATCAGGCGCTGCGCTGCGGCCCGGTGGAGCTGGAGCTGCGGCGTGGATTGCGTCGCCATGAGGCGGCGAGTGTGTTCGGCGTGTGGGGTGCCGTACCAGAGTTGGCCGTCGAGGCGATCGATTTCCGCAGCGCCGGCGACCTGCTGCGAGACCTGCGCGACGCCGGAGTCACGCTGCCTTCGCTGGATGGCCTCATCGCCTCCGTGGCCCTTCGGCACGAGGTCCCGCTGCTCACGCTCGATCGCCACTTCGAACACGTGCCTGGGCTTCGCCGGTGGCCGCTGAGTTCCGACTAGGACATCGAGCTCGCTTCGTTCGAGGTGCGCCGGAAGAGCGGCGGCGGGGAAATCCGTCGCGGTCGCGTGTCTCCCGGCGTCGCTAGCCTGTCGAGAGTCGTGGCGCTTCGGGCCGCCGTGCGCTCGGGGTGCCGCCTACGCGCTGCCGTGTCAGGTCTTGGTTCCTGAGCCGGAACGCCAGCGATCCACCGCGCGCGAGGACAACCACTCGGTCGGGGCTGGCGTCTCGGTACGCCGCCTCCGCCGAATCGATCAGGAGTTCACGCTGTCGACCGAGATCCTGCCGATCCGTGTCCGACACGCCGTGCCTCCCTGCAGCACCAGCTTGACAGATCGCGACACCATCGTCTACTCTCGTGGAATCAGTTCCATGGAATCAGTTCCACGCGAGAGGACGTCCTGACGTGGCCGCGAGGAAGCCGTCGATCCAAGACATCGCGAGGGCCGCTGGCGTCGGCGTCGGGACGGTCTCGCGCGTGCTCAACGAGCGGCCCAACGTGGCCGAGGAGACGCGTGCGAAGGTCGAGAGGGTCATGCAGCGCCTCGGCTACCGACCGACGTTCGCCGCCCGCCACATGCGTACGGGTAGGTCGCAGCTCTTCGGCTTCCTCACCGACCAGGTCACGACGACACCGTTCGCGCACGAGCTCATCAAGGGCGCCCAGGCGCGCGCCCGTCAAGCCGACCGCATGCTCATGGTGATCGACGCCGATGGCGACGACCGGGTCCGCGAACAGGCGGTCGCCAACCTCATCGAGCGCGGCGTCGAGGGCATCATCTACGCTGCCATGTTCCACCACGAGGTTCACGTGCCCGCCGCCCTGCACGAGGTGCCGACCGTCCTCGTGGACTGCTACGCGGTCGGCCGCACCTTCGCGTCCGTCGTCCCCGACGAGGTCCGTGGCGGGCGAGAGGCCACGGAGCGCCTCCTCGCGGACGGTCACCGGCGCATCGGCATGGTCACCAACGACGTTCTCGCGACCGGTTACCCCGCGGCCGTCGGCCGGCTCGAAGGCTACAAGGAGGCGCTCGCCGCAGCCGGTGTCCCGTTCGACGAGGCACTGCTTCGGGAGGGAACGGGCAACGCCGACAGCGGCTACGGCTGGGCGCACGACCTGCTCGACGCGGATGACCCACCCACGGCGTTCTTCTTCGGTACCGACCGCATGGCCATGGGCGCCTACTTCGCCTTCGCGGAGCGCGGACTCACCGTGCCCGACGACGTGTCGGTGGTCGGGTTCGACGATCAGCACTACATCGCCGACGCGCTGCGTCCGGCTCTGACCACGATCGCGCTGCCGCACGCGGCCATGGGCCGCTGGGCGGTCGACCATCTGCTCACCGCACCCTGGGGCGACGATCGACCCCCGCTCCAGCGGCGCCTCCCGTGCCCGATCGTCGAGCGCGGCTCCGTGGGGCCCGTCCCCACGCGCGCCGAGGGAGAGGAGGCCTGACTGGAGGCGAGCGACGATCCACCCGCCCCCGCGATGGTGCCCGTGACACCGTCGCCCCACCGCCGCACTAGGTGCCCGCCGTACGGCCCGCACCGTTCGACAGAACAGGAAGGATCGACCATGAACAGGACGAAGCGGTACACCGTCACGCTGCTCGCCGCCCTCGCGTTGAGCGGCCTCGTGATGGCGCAGACGACGCTCAGCCTCTGGTATCACGGGGCCGGCAACGAAGTCGAACGCGACATCGTGCTGCAGATCATCGGTGACTTCAACGCGTCGCAGGACGACTGGCGCGTCACCCTCGAGGAGTTCCCGCAGATCGCCTACAACCCCTCGGTGGTCGCCGCGGCGCTCTCGGGCAACCTGCCCGACATCCTCGACGTCGACGGTCCGGTAATGCCCAACTGGGCATGGGCGGGCTACATGCAGCCGCTGAGTCTGTCCGACGGTGCGCTCGACGGCTTCCTGCCCAGCGTGATCGGCGAGTGGCAGGGCGAGGTGTATTCGGTCGGCCTGTGGGACGCCGCCAAGGCGATCTACGCCCGGCGGTCGGTCCTCGAGGCGAACGACATCCGCATCCCCACACTCGATGCTCCGTGGACCTTCGACGAGTTCGAGGAGATCCTCGAGACGCTTCAAGCGACGGGTGAGTACGAGTACGTCTTCGACGTCGGGATGGCTTGGACCGGCGAGTGGTACCCGTACGCCTTCTCCCCCTTCCTGCAGAGCTTCGGTGGCGACCTCATCGACCGCAGCACCTTCCTCACCGCCGAGGGCGTCCTGAACGGCCCCGAGGCCGTCGCGTTCGGCAACTGGTGGCAGAGCCTGTTCACCCGCGGTATGACGCCGGGAACCTCGCAGGACGACGCCAACCGCGAGACGGGCTTCATCGACGGCCGCTACGCGCTGCAGTGGAACGGCAACTGGGCGGCGATCCCCGCCCTCGAGGCCTTCGGCGACGACCTGCTCTTCCTCCCCGCGCCCGACTTCGGCCACGGACCGAAGATCGGCGGGGCATCGTGGCAGTTCGGCGTCTCGGCGACGAGCCCGTACCCGGAGGGCGCCAACGCCTTCATCGAGTTCGCCCTGCAAGACGAGTACCTCGCGGCGTTCAGCGACGGCATCGGGCTCGTCCCCTCGACCCAATCGGCCGCGCTCCTGACCGAGAACTACGGCCCCGGGGGCGCGCTCGAGGTGTTCTACGAGCTCAGCAACCAGCAGTCCCAGATCAGGCCACCGACCCCGGCGTACGTCGGGATCGCGCTGACCTTCGAGAAGGCGATGGCCGACATCGCCAACGGAGCCGACGTGCAGGACACGCTCGATGCGGCCGTCGACGAGATCGAGCGCGACATCGCCAACAACGACGGCTACGGATTCTGAGCCATCGCCGCCGCGCGCGTTCGCGCGCCGGCGGCACGTCCTCATGTGGTGTGGCCCCCGAACGGGGGTCACACCCGCACGAGAGGAGTTCGGATCGCGATGCAGAGGATCCCGGTCAAGCCCGTTCCGGAACTCGTCCGTCGCACCATCGCCAGCGGCAGGGGCCCGGGACGCCGCGGCGAAGAGGTGGCCGGGCTCGCGATGGCCGCGCCCGCCGTCGTCCTGCTGTTGGCGTTCCTGATCCTGCCCTTCGTCTTGGCCTTCGTCATGTCGTTCACGAACCAGCGTCTGGTGTCGCCCAACCCGACGAGCTTCGTCGGAACCCGCAACTTCGTCCAGCTGCTCACCGTGCGTCCCTTCTTGATGACGCCGCTCACGGACCCCGTGACGGGTGAAACGCTCCGCGACGCCACCGGCGCCCCCGAGTACCCGGTGCTGCGCGACATCACCCGCCGGAACCCGGCCTATCCCCAGTTCGACGGCCTGCGTGAGCTCACCTCCTGGGCCATCGGCGAGCGCCGGCTCTACCTCCTCGCCAGCGACGTCGTGTTCATGCGCGCGCTCGGCAACACGATGCTCTTCGTGCTCGTCGTCGCGCCGACGCAAGCGACGCTCGCTCTCCTGCTCGCGCTGATGATCAATCAGCCGCTCAGGGGGGTGAACATCTTCCGCACGCTCTATTTCATGCCCGTCGTGATCTCGATCGTCGTCGTGTCGCTGCTGTGGCGCTTCATCTATAGCCCGACCGGGCTGCTCAACTCGATCCTGACCTGGCTCAGCTTCGGGAACTTCACGCCGGTCGACTGGCTCGGGAACCCGAGCACCGCGCTCGGCGCCATCATGGCCATGTCGATCTGGCAGGCCGTGGGCTTCCACATGGTGATCTGGCTCTCCGGTCTCCAGACCATCCCCGGCGTGCTGTACGAGGCGGCCTCGGTCGAGGGCGCCAGCACGCTGCAGAAGTTCCGGCACGTCACCTGGCCCGGCCTGCGCAACACCGCCGTGCTGGTCCTGGTCGTCATCACCATGCAGGCCTTCGCGCTCTTCGCCCAGATCGACGTGATGACCCGCGGCGGCCCCCGCGACGCGACGCAGTCGATCGTCTTCCAGGCGGTGCAGCGTGGCTTCGAGCGCCAGGACATCGCGGGCGGCTCCGCCATCTCGGTGATCCTGTTCCTGCTCGTCCTCTCCGTGTCGCTGCTGCAGCGCTACGTGACCCGGGACCGCGTCCGATGAGCGCGCGCATGGTGCGAGGCCGCAATGCGCGCGCCGGCGTGGCGTGGCGCTACGTGATGCTCACCGCCGTCGCGCTGGTGTTCGTCTTCCCGGTCGTGTTCATGCTCGTGTCGTCGCTCAAGCCCGACCTGCAACTGCTGCGCGACACCGGCTCGCTGCGCGCCTTCTTGCCCGTCGGCGACATCTCGTTGGACAACTACGCCAAGGCCTTCCAGCGCGCCCCCATCGGCCGCTTCGTCTACAACAGCGTGCTCGTGACCAGCCTCACCGTGGTGTTCGGGCTCTTCCTCAACTCGCTCGCCGGCTTCGCCTTCTCGAAGCTGCGCTGGCGCGGGCGATCGATCGTCCTGGCCGTCGTGATCGCGACCCTCATCGTGCCGTTCGAGACCATCGCCGTGCCGTTGCTCATGATGGTGAACACGCTCCCGTGGCTCGGTCCGGACGGGGTCACGTTCGGATGGCTCAACAGCTACCGCGTGCAGATCGTGCCGTTCATCGCCGACGCGCTCTCGATCTTCCTCTTCGTGCAGTTCTTCAAGGACCTCCCGGACGAGATCATCGAGGCAGCGCGCATCGACGGCGCCTCGTGGTGGCAGGTCTACCTCCGTGTGATCGTGCCGCTCTCGGGGCCGGTCTTCGCCACCGCCGCGATCCTCAAGTTCCTGGCGATGTACAACATGTACCTCTGGCCGCTCATGGTCGCGCAGGGGGAGACGTACCGTCCGGTCATGGTCGGACTGCAGTACTTCTTCCAGCTCAACGTCGCCTGGGGCGAGGTGATGGCGTACCTGTCGCTCATCACCGTGCCGGTGCTCGTGTTCTACCTGCTGTTGCAGCGCGCCTTCATCGAGTCGATCGCCGCTTCGGGGGTGAAGGGGTGAGTCTGGTGAGCGACGACCACCGCCCCCGGTTCCACCTGCTGCCGCCGACCGGCTGGATGAACGACCCCAACGGCGTGGTGCAGTGGCGAGGCCGCTATCACGTCTTCTACCAGCACAACCCGCTCGCGCCCTCCTGGGCACCCCCGCATTGGGCCCACGCCGTGAGCGACGACCTGGTGCGCTGGGAGCACCTCCCCGTCGCCCTGACGCCCGACATGCCTCCCGCCGACGAGGGGGGCTGCTGGTCGGGATGCCTGGTGGACCACGACGGCACCCCGACCATCCTGTACACCGGCGTGCGCGACGGGGTGCAGGCGACCAGCGTCGCCACGGGATCCGACGACCTCGTCCACTGGCGGAAGTGGCCCGACAACCCCGTCGCGCGCTTCCCGGACGTGCTCGACGACCACACCCTCGAGGCCTACCGCGACCCGTTCGCCTGGCGCGAGGACGGCCGCTGGTACGCGCTCGTCGGGACGTCGCTCGGAGGCGTCGGTCAGGTCCTGCTGTACCGCAGCGACGATCTGCGCACCTGGACGTACCTGCACCCGTTCGTGCCCGCCCATGCCGATCCCGTCTGCAGCGATACCGGCCAGATCTGGGAGTGCCCCAACTTCTTCCCGCTCGGCGACGAGCACGTCCTGCTCGTGGCCCGTTGGCAGCGCACCGAGCTCACTTACCCCAACGCGCTCATCGGCGCGTACCGCGGCCAGCGCTTCGAGCCCGCGCGCCGCCAGCGGATCGACTGGGGCTACCGCTGCTTCTACGCTCCGCTGACGCTCGTCGACGACACCGGTCGACGGATGATGTGGGGCTGGCTGCAGGAGCAGCGAACCGTCGCGCCCGGAGATGGCGCGTGGGCCGGCGCCATGTCGCTGCCGCGCATCCTGACGATGGAGGAGGGCGTGCTCCGGCAGCGCTTCGCCCCCGAACTCGAGGCTGTTCGCGGCGGCGCAGCCGTGCGCTCCGAGGGCGTGAGCGTGCGCGGCCGGCATGCGCTCGACATCGGCGGACGGGCCCTGGAGCTGCGCATCGTGCTCGAGCGCGGCTCGTCGGCCGTGGCGGGGGTGCGGTTGCACCACAGCGAGACGGAGCACACCGACGTCTTCGTCTCGTGGCGCACCGGCCGCCTCATCGTCGACACGCGCCTCGCCAAGGGTCCGCGCAGCGCCGACTACGCCGTCGATACCGCCGAGTTGACCGCGCCGGGCGAGACGCTCCAGCGCACGGCGCTGCACATCGTCCTCGACCACTCCGTCCTCGAAGTGATCGCCGACGACCGCCACGCGCTCACCACGCGCGTCTATCCGGAGGGCCCGCCCGCCGATCGGGTCGAGCTCGTGGCCACCGGTGGCGAGGCGATGGCTGCGCGTATCGAAGGGTGGCCGCTCACG
>SKWV01000132.1 GCA_007128755.1 Trueperaceae bacterium | reverse complement strand
CCGATCGCCGATGGCGCCTTCGCGCTCACGTCCCCGACGATGGTCGAAGCGTGGATCGGCACCCTTGCGTTCGCCGCCCAGCTCTTCTTCGACTTCAGCGGCTACAGCGACATGGCCATCGGGCTCGGGCTGCTGCTGGGGTTCCGGTTCCGGGAGAACTTCGCCCGGCCGTACATGTCCGCCAGCATCACCGAGTTCTGGCAGCGCTGGCACATGAGCCTGTCGCGCTGGCTGCGCGACTACGTGTACATCCCGCTCGGCGGGAACCGGCGCGGCCCACAGCGCACCTACGTCAACCTGATGCTGGTCATGCTCCTCGGCGGCCTGTGGCACGGCGCCGCCTGGGTGTTCGTGGCCTGGGGGGCGTGGCACGGCGCTCTGCTGGCGCTCGAGCGGCTGCGCCGCGACCGCCGCACGACGAACGGCGACGGCGACATCGACGCGCCGAGGCCGAGGATCGTCGCACGCGCCGGCACGTTCGTCCTCGTGCTCATCGGCTGGGTGCTGTTCCGCTCCGCCGACGTCGCGCACGCGAGCGCGATGTACGCCGGCATGCTTGGGCTGAACGGTTTCGGCATGAGCGCCGACCTCACTTGGCAGCTGGCGCCACGCTCCCTCGTCACGCTGGTCGTCGCCTACGTCCTGATATTCTTCCCGACGCCGCTGCGCGAGGCCGACACCCTCCCGGACGACGCGGCCGCCCCGCCGGCGCCCGCCTGGCAGCTCCGCGCCGAACGCGCGCTCACGGCGGCGCTGGTGCCGCTCTTCGCGCTCGGGCTCATGCGCGCCGTGGCGGACTCCTTCTCCCCCTTCCTCTACTTCAGGTTCTGATGCACCAGTCCTCACGCCACCCACCCGACACGGAGCGCCCCCGCGAGCCGCGCCACCGCCTCGTGCGCCGGCACGCGGCGGTCCTGGCGTTCGGGATGCTGGTCGCCCTCGGGACGATCGCCACGCTGGCGAACCCCGCGCTCTTCGAGACGCCCGGCACGAGCGTCGTGGACGGGGCGTGGGCCGACGCGTACCAGCGCGCGCTCGACGAGGCGTCGCCGCTGCTCGCGCCGAGCCGGACGGTGTGGGGCGTGATCGACCTCGTCGTCTTCGGCCAGGGGCGCCCGGGCGTGCTCGTGGGCGCCGACGGCTGGCTCTACAGCGCCGAGGAGTACGACGTCGTCGCCGACGTGCCGGCGGCGATCCGAGCCTGGAGCGATACCGTGGCCGCCGTCGCGGCCCGCCTCGCCGAGGACGACATCGCCCTCGTCGTCGCGCTGGTACCGTCCAAGGCCGTCATGGTTCCGGATCCTGCCCCCGCTCCCCTCCCCGATGGTGCCCGCGTCCGATATCAAGCGACGCTCGACGCGCTGCACGCGCACGGTGTGCTGGCGCCGGACCTGAGGCCCGCGCTCGCCGAGGCGTCGGAGCACGGCGCCGTCTACCTCCGCACCGACACCCACTGGACGCCGCACGGCGCGCAGGCCGCCGCTCGAGCCGTCGCCCGGACCGTGGCCGAGCGGGCGCCGTTCCCGGGCCTCGAGGCGACGCCCTACCGTACGGAGACGCTCGGCGCCGAGCCGCTGCTGGGCGATCTGAGCACCTTCCTCGACCTCGGCCCGCTGGCGGGCCGGATCGGACCGCGCCCGGACCTGCTCGAGGTGCGCCGCACCGTGAGCCTGGAGGGGCCGGGCGAGGACCTCTTCGCGGAGGTGAGCCTGCCGGTCGCGCTCGTGGGCACGTCGTACAGCGCCGACCCCCGCTGGAACCTGCCCGGGTCGCTGCGCGACGCCCTCGGGGCCGACGTGCACGAGGCCGCGCTCTCGGGCCTCGGGCCGCTGGAGCCGCTCGAGCGCTACCTGGCTTCCGAGGCGTTCATCAACACACCCCCGGAGGTCGTCGTGTGGGAGATCCCAGAGCGGTACCTGACACTGGAGGGCTTCGTGCCCTGGAGTGCGTCCCGATGAGAGCCGTCGCGATCGCGCTGGCGCTGGTGCTGGCGCTCGCTGCGCTCGGCGCCGCGTCGGCGCAGCCCGGAACGATCGTGGCGCTCGACGAGCGGGGGACGTTCAGCGCCGCGGCCGTCGACAGCCAGACGAGCGGCCGCTTCCGGAACGACGGCACGGCGCCCCCGACGGTGCGGACGGCGGTCCGGTCGTTCGTGCTGCGTTTCGAGACGCGCGCGCTGGACGGGAGCCGAGCGGAGGCCGTCGCGCACCTGTTCGTGCCGCACGAGAGCGACGACCCCGGCACGCTGCTGGCGTTCGCGCCCGGCTCCACGGGGCTGGTCGACGACTGCGCTCCCTCCCTGCCGTACGTGAACGGCGGCGGGCTCGACACCTACGGCGCCTACGGGCTGGCGTACGCCGGGCAGGGCATCGCGACGGTCGTGCCGAACTACCTGGGCTTCTTCGATCCCGAGGTGCGACAGCCGTACTTCGTGGCCGAGGCCGAGGCGACGGTGGTGCTCGACGCCCTGCGCGCGGCGAGCGCGGCCCTCGCGGATCTGGACGCGGCGCGCTCGCCGACGCACGCCTTCGTCGCCGGGTTCTCGCAGGGCGGCCACGCCGCCTTCGCCACCGCGGATCGCGCGGCCGACTACGCGCCCGACGTCCCGCTCGCGGGCGTGCTCGGCTTCGGCCCGTCGGGCGAGGTCGACGTCGTCATGCGCGCGTTCCCGTACGTGGCTCCCTGGATCCTCGTCGCGTACGACGAGACCTACCCGGGCCGCATCGATCCCCAGGCGCTCCTGGCCGAGCGCTTCGCAGCGAGCCTCGCCAGCGACGCCGACCGCCTCTGCATCGCCGGTGTGCAGTCGTACTATCCGGGCGACCCGGCCGCCGTGCTGGAGCCATCGCTCGCGGCCTCGCTGCGCGCCGGCACCGTCGCCGACACGCACCCGGAACTGGCGGCGCTGATCGCCGAGAACGACACCGGGATCGTGGCGCACGGCCTGCCGGTCATCATCCTGCAGGGCGTCGACGACCCGGTCGCTCCGTTCCCCGACCAGAACGCGTTCGTGCGGCGCCTGTGCGACCTCGGCATCCCCGTGCGCTACCCCAACTACCTGCGCACCAGGCACGAGACCCGCTACATCGGTTTCGAGGAGGCGGTAGCCTGGATGCGAGCGCGGGTCGCCGGTGAGGTCGCCCCGAGCGACTGCGACCAGGTCCCACAACCGTGACCCGCACACGTGAGATCGGCGCCGTGAGCGCCTCGTGGAGGTATCCCAGAACGTGACGAACGCACTCCAGCACCACCGCCGATCCGTCATCCGCTCGTTCCGCTCCGTCCTCGCACTGCTGGTCTCGTCGTCGTTGCTCGCCGTCGCGCACGGCGCGACCAGTCCGCTGCTGCCACCGGGGAGCGTGACCGAGGTCGTGTTCGAGGAGCGCATCGCCGTCGACGCCGTGCAGCAGCGGGCCGCTTCGGCGTTCGGTCGCTTCGGGCCGCCGACCGTGCAGAACTCGGTGGACGTGTACCGCCTCGAGTTGGTCACCACCGGCCTCGATGGCGCCCCCACCGTCATCACGGCGAGGCTCTACGTCCCCGTCGACCCGGTGCGCGAGCGCATGCCGCTGTTCGTCTTCGGATCCGGGACGACCGGCCTCGGGGACACCTGCGCCCCCTCGCGCGAGCACCTGCTGCCACAGCCCGAGGGCGACTACGGCTCGTACCTGCCGGCCTACGCCGCCAACGGCATCGTGACGATCCTGCCCGACTACCTCGGGTTCGAGTACCCCGGCAGGCCGCAGGCGTACTTCCATGCGGTGTCGGAGGCCGCCGTCATGCTCGACGCCGCTCGGGCCGCGCAGGCGCTGTTCCGCGAGAACCCCGACGTGCTGGGGCTGCTCGACGGCACCGTGATCGCCGGCGGGTACTCGCAGGGCGGCCACGCGGCGTTCGCCGCCGCCGACGCGCGCGAGATCTACGCGCCAGCCGTCACGCTCGCGGGCCTCATCGGCTTCGGAGCGTCGATCGACGTGCGCGCGCTGCTGCTCGAGGGTCCCTACTACGCACCGTACGTGGTGACGTCGTTCGCACACGTCTACGGGCGCGACACGGTCGACGCGTCCGAGATCCTGGCCGCGCGCTGGCTGCCGACGCTCGAGCAGACCGCCACGAGCGTCTGCGTGAGCCGCGCCCAACAGGTCTGGCCGTTCGACGTCGACCAGATGTACACGTCCGAGTTCGCGGCGGCGCTGCGCGGTGGGGTCCTCTGGCGCGACTACCCCGCCTTCGACGCGCTGCTCGTCGCGAACCGGCCCGGCTTCAGCGGCCACGGGCTCCCCACCCTGCTGATCCAGGGCGACCAGGACGTCATCGTCCGCAACGGTTCGCAGGAGCGCACCGTCCAGGACCTGTGTGCCGCGGGCAGTCCCGTGCTCTACCTCAACATCCCGGGGGCGCGCCACCGCGACACGCGGCCGGCGGGGTTCGAGGCGGCGGTGGCGTACATCTTCGACCGCGCCGACGGCGTCGCCCCACCGTCGAGCTGCGCCGACTGGTGACGCCAGACGGTGCGTAGCGGCTTGGGTGTCGTCGTCATGGGCGCCGGCCGGGCACGCTCGCGCGCCACGGCGTGCGCCACCAGGTCATGGAGCGCGGTCAGGATGGTACCGACGAGGATGATCGCGCCGAAGGCGACGGCGAGGAAGAAGACGGCGGTCATGAGCGGATCCGTGGTGTGGCGGGCTGCGTCATCGTGTACCTCAGATACTAAGGTACCTCATTTGGTAAGGTAGAACGTGACGGAGTCGACATCGGGCAGCGGCGTCGACACGGGCGACCCGCCCGCGCCCGCTCGCGTCACGGAGCGGGGTCGGGCCCCAGGCGCCACGGCTCCGGGTAGGAGCCGGCGCGGCGGAAGCTCACGCGGACGCTGCCGGTGGTGAGGCCGTACGCGACCTCCAGGTCGAGGTGCACCGGCACGAAGCCGAACAGGCGGCCTTCCAGCGCCAGGCCACCACCCAGCGAGTAGAGGGCGCCGTGGTCGTGCCACGCGCCCTCGACGAACACGCGCAGGTGCGGTGCGATCAAGGCGACGTCGGCGACGGCGGTCGGCGGCGCGAGGCGGGCGTCCACCTCGACGCTCCCGACCAGCAGGGCGAACGAGGGGCGATCGGCGCTGCGTGTGCCGCGGACGAGGTGCGGCCCGATCACCAGCGCCTCGTGCGGCGGTGTGGTGGGACTCGCCAGCGCCCCGTAGGCGCGGAACCGGACGGTGTAGGCGTGCCACGCCGGATCGACGAGACCGACCGCCGTGCGGGCGTGCAGGCTCGCCCGGCTCCAGCCGTCCCAGGCCTGCGCCACCGTCCCGTCGAGCCAGACGTGCGGCGCCCGGTAGCCACCGGCTGCCTCGAGGACGGGGCCGGGGAGGCGCAGCGCCGCCTCGACGGTGAGGCGCGCCGACAGCGACGCCCGCACCCCAGCGCGTCCGGACCACCCTCCCGCTAGGTCGATGTCGTGGACGGTGAAGGTCTCGAGGCCGTAGAGCGGCGCGTACGACGCGCGCAGCTGCACGGCGTCGCGGAGGCCGTCCGCGCTCCGCGCGTAGGAGGCGCCGACGCTGGCGGCGCCGAGCGGGCCGTGCCTCAGGTCGACGCCGAACCGGAGTCGGGTCCCGGCCGGCGCGAGTCCGCCGGTGGGCTCCGGTGCGGAGGCCACACCGCCGATCGCGACGTCGACGCCGACGGAGAGCGGACGCTCGCGCACGGCGACCAGACGGCGAGCGGCTTCGAGGCGCTCACGCCACCCCTCGTTGATGGGATGCCCGGCGTTCGGGTCGCCGGGCGGCACGAGCTCGATGCCGCGACGCTCCAGATCGTCCAGGATGCTCGGCAGCTGCTGCCGGGCCGCGTCGCGCCCGCTGGCGATGTAGCGCTCGGCGCTCCAGAAGTCCATGTACGTCTCCGTCTCCAGGCCGGGGTCGATGATCACGTCGGCGGCCTCGAGCGACGCATGGGCGTAGCGCGCGACGATGTCGGCCAGGATGCGCGAGAAGTTCGCTTGGACGTTGCCCGGATCGAACGGCGCCTCGCGCGCGATGTGCACGGCGATCACGTACGTGGCCCCCAGGCCGTGAGCGAACGATGCCGGCGCCATCTCCTTGAGGCCACCGTCGACGAAGTAGCGCCCGTCGATCTCGACCGGGTTCATGAGCACCGGCAGCGCCGCCGACGCCCGCAGGCCGCGGCTGATGGACGTGCCGGGTGCCGGTTCGGGATCGCCCGTCTCGAGGTCCACGACGATCGCCTGGAACGGGATCCTGGTGTCGGCGAAGGTACGGCCCTCGAGCAGGGCGTCGAGGATGATCTCGAGCGGCGAGCTGTCGAGGAGGCCGCCGCGTGGAGGCAGCTGGAGGCTCACCGCGCTGCCGGGATCGATGGCAGCGAAGATCTCCGCGAGCTGCGCGACCTCGAACCCGCTGGCGTAGAGGCCGCCCACGATGGCGCCCATGCTGGTGGCGACGATCATGTCGATCGGCACCCCCGCCTCGGTGAGCGCCTCGATCACCCCGATGTGGGCGGCCCCGCGGGCGGCCCCTCCGCCGAACACGAGCGCCACGCGTTGGGCATCGGCGGGCGCGCCGCCGGCGCTCGCGAGCGTCAGCAGCAGCGCCGCCAGGATGGTGACGCACCGGGACGCGTGACCCATCGCGACTCCTTCCCACGGGCGGTGTCGGCGAACTCGACCGCATCATGGGGCTTGGCGTCGCCCAACGGGGCACACGGGCGACGATGCGCGCGAGGGCCGCGAGCCCGCACCCCCTCGCGAACGGCACGAGATCGCGGCGAGCGCTGCGCTCAGGCTGCTGGGTCGTGCGCGTGCCGGTCGCCGCGCAGGTACGCGAACCAGTAGACCCCCGCGACCAGCAGCGTGCCGCCCACGATGTTGCCGGCGGT
>SKWV01000163.1 GCA_007128755.1 Trueperaceae bacterium | reverse complement strand
CGCCGCCGAGCGCGAAGCCGTTGATGGCGGCGATGGTCGGGAACGGCAGGGCGGCGAGGGAGTTCATCACGTCCTGCCCGGAGAGCGCCGCCTCGCGGCCGGCGAAGCCGTCGGAGATCTGCGCGAGCGCCGAGAGGTCCGCGCCCGCCACGAAGGCGCGGCCCTCGCCCGTCAGGATCAGCGCGCGCACCTCGACGTCGCTCTCGGCGAGGTCGAAGGCCATCGCGAGCTCCAGGAGCAGCTCGTCGTCGAGCGCGTTGAGGGTCTCCGGGCGCATGATCGTGATGCGCGCGACGTGCTCGTCGACGCTGTAGTCGAGGTGCTCGAAGGCGAGTTCTTCGGTGTCGATCGGTTCGTGGTCGCTCACGTGTCACGTCCTCTGATGGCTGGGATCACTCGTAGCGGTGGAAGCCCTCGCCCGTCTTGCGTCCGAGCTTACCCGCGCGCACGAGCTGGCGCAGGCGGACCGCCGGGCGGAAGCGCGGGTCGGCGGTCTCGCGGTGGAGCGACTCGATGACGGCGAGGGTCACGTCGAGCCCGATGAGGTCCGCCAGCGCCAGCGGCCCCATGGGCAGGTTGGCGCCGAGCTTCATGGCGGTGTCGATGTCGGCCGCGCGGGCCACGCCCTCGCCGAGGGCGTGCACCGCGTCGTTCACGTAGGGGATGAGCAGGCGGTTGACGATGAAGCCGGGCGTGTCGCCGCAGACGATCGGCGTCTTGCCGATGGCGGTGGCGAACGCGACCGCCTCGTCGAGCGTCGCGGGCGAGGTGCGCTCGGCACGCACCACCTCGACGAGCGGCAGCACCGGCACGGGGTTGAAGAAGTGGAGGCCGCAGAAGCGCTCGGGGCGCGAACTCGCCTGCGCGATCTCGGTGACGCTCAGGGAGCTGGTGTTGGTGGCCCGCAGCGCCTCGGCGGGCGCATGCGAGTCGACCTGACGCCACAGCGCCTGCTTGGTGGCGAGGTCCTCGTACACGGCCTCGATCACGATGGCGGCGCCGCCCACCGAGGCGGCGAGGTCGGTGGTCACCGCGATGCGCGCGCGGGCCTGAGCGGCGGCGTCGTCGCTCATGGTGCCCTTGCGTACCAGCCGCTCGAGGCTGGCGTCGACGGTGGCGAGGCAGCGCTCGAGCGCCTCGGGCTGACGATCGACGACCGTGACGGCGTGTCCGGCGGCCGCGCAGGCCTGCGCGATCCCGGCTCCCATGGTGCCGGCGCCGAGCACGGTGACGGTGGTGGCGTCGCTCACTCCTACCTCCCCTGGCGGCGGCTGCCGCCGGCGTGCGTCAGGCTCCGGCGGCGAGCGCGACGCAGGCGTCGAGCGTCGTCCGGGTCATGGTGTCGACGCCCTGATCGAGCGTCTCCTGCGACACGAACGCCGTGTCGCCGATGCGGTTGCTCGCGACGAGCGCGCAACCCGTCCGCACGCCGCGCAGGCTGCCCAGCAGGAAGAGCGCGCTGGCTTCCATCTCGATCGCCAGCACGCCGGCGGCCTGGAGGCGCGGCACGTCGTCAGGGGTCGTGGCGTAGAAGCCGTCGTCGGTCTGGATGAGGCCCACGTGCGCCTTCGCGCCCAGCTCCGCCGCCCCTCGGACGAGGGCGTGCGTGACGCCGAAGTCGGCGACGCAGGCGAAGGGCTGCGCCTGCATGTAGTGGCGCGTGGTGCCGTCGTTGGGCACGCTGGCGGTGGCGATGATCAGCTCGCCCGGCTCGACGGCGGGAGCGATGATGCCGGCGGTACCGACCCGCACCAGCGTGCGCGCGCCGAGCGCGATGAGCTCCTCCACCACGATGGCGAGGCTGGGGCAGCCCATGCCGGTGGCTTGCACGCTCACGCGCAGGCCGCGGTAGGTGCCGGTGTAGCCCAAGAGCTGTCGATGGTCGGTGGTGAGGACGGGGTCGTCGAAGAACCGCTCGGCGATGCGACGAGCACGGTTGGGGTCGCCCGGCAGGAGGACGTACTCGGCGACGGCGTCGGCTTCGGCACGAACGTGCAACTGGCTCACGGCGGCACGATACCAGGCCGCCGCGTGCGCACCCCGCGGTAGACTCGCCACGATGGAGAGCCTCGAAGGCATTCTCGAGCGACTCGTGGAGGCGGTGGACGGCGCGATCGTGGCCGCCATCGGCTCGACGGACGGGCTCGTGGTGGAGCAGCACCCCCCCGCCTCGCACGATCTCGCCGCCACGGCGGCCGAGCTGACGCACGTCCTGGTCGGCGTCGGCCGGGCGCTGGGCGAGCACGCGGACGCCGGCGCCACGCGCGAGCTCATGATCACCACGGAGCACAAGCTCGCCTTCGTGCGCGTCGTGAACCCCGAGCTCTACCTGCTCGTGCTCATGGACCCCAGCGGCAACCTCGGCAAGACGCGCCTGCACGCCGACGAGGCCGCCGAGCGTCTGATCGGGCTGCTCGCGTGAGCGCCGGGCGCTCTGCCATCGTGACGGAGGTCATGGCGATCACGGGCGTGCTGGCCGTGGCGCTGGTCGACGCCTCGGGGGAGGTGTGCGACCACGACGCCCGCGAGGGCCTCGGTTTCGCCGACGCCGGCCCGCTCGTCGCGTCCGCGCTGGCCGCCAGCGGCGTGCTCGGCGGCTTCCTGGGGGGCGACCTGCGTCAGACGGTGATCGAGTACCGCGGGGCGCCGCTGGTGCTGACGCCGCTACCGAGCCCGCCGGGTGCGAGCGAAGGCGCGAGCACCGACATGGTCCTGGCGCTGCGGTTGGCCTCCATCGCCGACTTAGGACGCCTCCGGTTCCGACTCCCGCGGCTGCTGGCGCAGTTCGCGAACGCTACCTGAGTACCCCCCGGCAGCGGGGGCTCACCGAGGAGGTCGGCCATGGCCGACGATCGAGACCGCCCGAACCCGCAGCAGCCCCGCCCCGTCAAGCTCGAGATCGACGCCGAGACCGCCAAGGGCCGCTTCGTCAACGCAGCCGTCGTCACCCACACCGAGGACGCCTTCTTCATCGACTTCGCGCTGGCGTACCCGCGGCAGCCCGTGCGGGTGCTCTCGCGCGTGGTCATGACCCCGCAGCACGCCAAGGCGCTCCTGCGGACGCTCGCCGACAACGTCGCGCGCTTCGAGAAGCGCGTCGGAGAGATCCCCGAGCGGCCGCTGCCGAACGTGTCGGGCAGCGATCCCGAGCCCTCGAACTGAGGCGCCGGTCCCGCCGATGAGACCGCGATGTGTGCCACGCGACCGGTCGCGACCTCTGGCTGAGGTGTCATGGCCGCTGTGAATGCCCGCGTCGACGTGTACTTCGATTACCTCTGTCCCTACGCCTGGCGCGGTGCCGAGGTCGCGGACCTGGTCGCTCGCGACCTGTCCCTGACGTTCGAATGGCATCACTTCAGCATCTACCAGTCGCACTACCGCGGCACCACGCCGTGGCACGTCTGGAACGAGCGCCTCGATCCCGACGACGAGACCGGCAACCGCGGCCTGCTGCCGTTCCTGGCGTCGCTCGCCGCGCGCCGGCAGGGGCCGGACGCGTTCGATGCCTTCCGGCTCGCGCTCCTGCGCGCCCGCCACCGCGAGCGCAAGCCCTTCGACCGCGCGACCATGTTCGCCACCGCCGAGTCGTCCGGGTTGCACCTCGCCAGCTTCGAGCGCGACTTCGCCGATCCCGAGGGGCGCACCGCGCTCGCCCACGAGCACTGCCAGGCGTCACGTCGCGACATCCACGTGACGCCCACCTTCGTGTTCCCGGGCGGCCACACCGCCTGCCTGCGCATCAAGGAGGTGCCGGCCGACCGCGACGAGGCCGTCCGGCTGCTCGGCTCCCTGCACGAGCTGCTGACGCGCTACCCGTACCTCGAGACGGTGACGCGACCCCGCGAACGCCGCAACTGAGACCCACACGGCCGCGAAGCGGTAGACTCACCGCGTGCGCAGTGGACATCATGTGGGGCACGGTTCGGACGTCGGCCGGGTTCGACCTCTCAACGAGGACTACCACCGCGTGTGGTCGTTCCCCGTCCCGCGGGGATCGCTCGACCTGTACGCCGTCGCCGACGGCATGGGCGGCGCGTCCTCGGGGGAGCTCGCCAGCAAGACGGCGGTCGAGGTCCTAGACGAGAGCTTCGAGCGCTACGCGGCCGAGCTCAACCAGGGCAACCCGGTGGTCAGCGTCGTCACGATGCTCGACAAGGCCATCCGCCTCGCCAACCGCCGCGTCTACGCCACCGCCATGCAGCAGGAGGGCCGCCGCGGCATGGGCACGACGCTCAGCTGCGTCGCCGTGCTCGACGGCCGCGCGTACGTGGGCCACGTGGGCGACTCGCGCGTGTTCCTGATCCGCGGCAACACCATCTACCAGATCACCAAGGATCACTCCTGGGTCGAGGAGCAGCTCGAGAAGGGCGTCCTGACGGAGGAGGAGGCCGAGGAGCACGAGTGGCGCAACCTCATCACCCGCGCGCTCGGCACGAGGCCCCAGATCGCGCCCGACACGGCCGAGGTCGACCTCAAGGTCGGCGACACCTTCGCGCTCTCGAGCGACGGCCTGCACGGCCTGGTGAAGCCCGAGGAGATCCTACAGGAACTTCGTCGCACCCGCGACCGCCAGCATGTGGTCGAATACCTCATCGCGCTCGCGAACGAACGCGGCGGGCACGACAACATCACGCTCGTGATCGCGGAGGTCATGTGACCGGATCGGGAGTCTCCCGGGAGAGGGGTGGGCGATGCTGATCGCGCTGGTGATGCTGGCGATCATCGCGGCGCTGCTGCTGGTGCGCGCGCCGCAGTGGCTCCTCGCCACGCTCCTGATCCTCACGGTCTCGCTCGCGCTGGGCGTGCTGGTGGTCGGCGGGCTCGAGCGCGCCGTCGCTCCCCTCGTCGTCTACGGGCTCGGCCTGGGCCTGCTGATACCGGCCGGCATGGCCGCCTACCGGAGCACCCGCGTGGCCCCGCCGCTGCACAAGCGCCGCGTGCGCGGCCAGATCCAGCGCCGCCGTCGCACCACCACCAAGGGCGGCGATCCGGTGATCGTCCCCGGCAACAACGAGCCGCTCGACATCCCCGGCTACGACGTGCTCGAGAAGGTCGGCTCCGGCGGCATGGCCTCCGTGTACCGGGCCCAGCGCCTCTCCGACGGCAAGACGGTGGCGCTCAAGGTGCCGATGGAGCAGTACGTCGCCGACGCCAAGTTCATCCGTCGCTTCCACCGCGAGGCCGAGGTCGCGCAGCGGCTCGACCACGTCAACATCGTGCAGACGTTCGAGCACGGCTCCCTCGGGCCGCAGCACTACATGGTGATGGAGTTCGTCGACGGACGCTCGCTCGAGGGCTTCATCGAGGCGGGCGAGCTCTCGACGGAGCTCTCCGCGGCGATCATGCAGCACGTCGCCGACGCGCTGCAGCACATCCACGCCGCCGGCATCATCCACCGCGACATCAAGCCCGCGAACATCATGATCATGAAGGGCGGCATCAAGGGGATGAACCCGCCGGTGCTGGCCGAGGGCGCCGTCAAGCTGATGGACTTCGGCATCGCCGGCGGCAAGGTGCTCTCGCGCCTCACCATGACGGGCGCGCGCGTGGGCACGCCGGTCTACATGTCGCCCGAGCAGGCGCGCGGCCTCAAGATCGACCACCGCAGCGACACGTACTCGCTCGGGCTGGTGTTCTACGAGATGCTGACGGGCCAGACGGCCTTCAAGGGCGGCTACGAGGCGATCGTGCACCAGCAGATCTTCCAGACCCCGGCGCCGCCGCGGCAGCTCAACCTGCGCGTGCCCAAGGCGCTCGATCAGCTCGTGATGCGGATGATCGCCAAGGATCCCGACGAGCGGCCGTCGCTCGCGGCGGTCATCGAGGTGCTCGCCTCGGCCGATTACGGCGACCCCGAGGGCGAGGAGCTCGACGAGGCCATCGTGCTCACGGTCAACTCCCGCCAGGGCGTGGTGCGGCTGCTCGACACCGAGGGCAACCTCCACCTCTCGCTCGGTGACCTGGGCGTGGCCGACGACGCGTTCTCGACCGCACCGGTCTCCGTCGCGGCGGCTCCCGACGGCCACCTCTACGCCGCGGCCTTCGAGTACCGGGTCGGGGACGAGAGCCACCGGATGATCACCAAGCTCGACCCGGCAGGCAACGTGGTCGGGTCGTTCGGCCCCTACGGCATGAAGCCGGGGGAGTTCCTCTACCCGGCCTCCATCGACGTCGGCCCCGACGGCACCGTCTACGTGCTCGACAGCGAGACCCACAAGGTGCAGCGCTTCGATGCCGACGGCGCCTTCCTGATGGCCTTCGGCGGTCGCGGCGGGGGCCAGGGCACCTTCTCCGACCCGCGCACCATCACCGTGGGCCCCGACGGCCGCGTGTACGTGCTCGATTACGGCAACCGGCAGGTGCAGCGCCTCAGCCACGACGGCCTGTACCAGACCCGGTGGGCGTTCCGCCTCGGTTCCGACCAGCCCGGCATGCGCCTGATCGACGGCTTCACCGTGTCCGGCGACGGCACGCTGTTCATCAGCGACGGCACCAGCGGCAAGATCCGCTCGGTCACGCCGGCCGGCAAGCTCGGCACGACCTACACCTTCGACAAGCTCCAGGGCGAGGCCAGCGACCAGCTGCTCGACCTCGGCGTCGATCGCGCCGGCGTGCTCTACGTCGCCCGGCGCGGCGGGCACATCATCCGGCGGTTCGCCCCGGACGGCACCGTCCTGGAGACGGTGGAGACGTACTCGCCCATCGTGCACATGGGCCTGCACATCAAGCGCGTGAAGCCCGCACCGGTCAGGGCGCTCCGGGCGTAGGAGCGGCGCTCAGCCGAAGAGGCCGAAGAGGGCGTCGAGGCCGCCGACGATCAGGTTGCGGAAGAAGGTCATGATCGCGCCGGTCACGCCCGTGAACGACAGCAGCATGAAGATCACGATGAAGCCGAGGATGCCGAACTGCGCGAGCTGCTGCACGAAGTTGCGCACGCT
>SKWV01000183.1 GCA_007128755.1 Trueperaceae bacterium | reverse complement strand
GCGAGCATGCGTGCTCACCCTCGCGTTCGCAGCCCCACCAGCGAGCGAGGGTGAGCACGCATGCTCGCATCCTCCACGTACACTGGGAATCATGATGAATCGGCAGATCCGCCGCGCCCAGGAGAAGCAGGACAAGAAGGCGGACAAAGAGAAGGAGCGCCGTCGGGACGCACGGCGTGAGAAGGTCGATCAGGCGCGCGCGCGGCGGACGCGGCGTCGTGAAGAGGCGAAGCGCGCGCGCGCGGAGGGCGGCTCCTCCGGCGTGAGCGCGAGCGGTGGGAACGACGCGCCGGTGCCGGCCGGCAAGCGCACGAAGAAGCCGGGCAGGTTCGCCGGAGCGCTGATGATGGCGACGGTGTTCTTCATCGTGCTCCAGAGCGCCGCGCCGCCGGAGGATGCCGGGAACGAGTTGTTGCGCACGATCACCAGCGCCGGCTTCTACCTGCTCTTCGGGTACTTCTCGGTGCTGTGGTTGATGCGCCGCGGTACGCCGCGTCCGGTGATGATGACGCTGATCTCGGGGGCGTTCCTGACGATCGGTGTCGAGGTCGCGAAGGCGTTCCAGCCGGCGGTGCCCACGGATCCGCTGATGCTCGCGCTGGCGATCCCGGGGCTCGTGGCGGGCGCGTTCCTGGGCCGCCTGGTGTACGTGAACAGTCCGGGGTGAGCCGGGACCCGGCCGACGGGCCGACGGCGGTGATCGCCGCCATGCCGGAGGAGCTGGCGGGGTTGCGCGCCGTGGCGACGGGGTCGGCGCCGGTGGCGGCGGGGCCGTTCGAGGTGACGGCGGCGCGGCTCGAGGGCGTGAGCGTGCTCCTCGCGGAGTGCGGGATCGGCAAGGTGAACGCCGCGGCTCTGACCCAGGCGCTGCTCGGCGCCGGCGCGCGGCGCGTGATCATGACGGGGGTCGCCGGCGGTGTCGATCCCGCGCTGCGCGTGGGCGACATCGTGGTGAGCGTCGACGCGGTGCAGCACGACGTCGACGTGCGGGCGCTGGGCTACGAGCCCGGGCAGGTGCCGGGGGAGTCCCTGGCGTGGGTCGCCGACGAGGCGTTGCACGCGTTCGCGCTGGCGGCCGCGGGCGAGGTGGCGGCGAACGCCGGCGTGCGCGTGGTGGCGGGGCGGATCGCGTCGGGTGATCAGTTCGTAGCCGACGCGGCGCACGTGGCGGTGTTGCGGGAACAGTTCGGCGCCGCCTGCGCCGAGATGGAGGGCGCCGCCGTCGCGCAGGTGTGCGCGCGCTGGGGGGTGCCGTGGGTGATCGTGCGCAGCGTCTCCGACACGGCAGACCACGACGCCGAGGTCGATTTCCGCGCCTTCACGCGCTCGGCCGCCGACCGCTCGGTCGCCGTGGTCAGGGGGACGCTGCGCCGATCTCGAGCGGCCTATGCGCCTCCTCGAGCGTGAGCAGGTAGACGAGCGCGGCCGCGTCCCAGGCCTGCGGTCGGCACGCGACGGGGTAGGGGACGGGCGGACGGTCGTCGCGGGCGTAGCCGGCGACGAGCTCAGGGAGGCGGCCGTCGACCTGCGCGGCGGCGAGGTCGAAGAGGGCGTCGCGCAGGCGCCGGGCGTGCTCGCCGAAGCCGTAGCGCGCGAGGCCGCCCGCGATGAGCGCGGTGTCGTGCGGCCAGACGGAGCCGTTGTGGTAGGAGACGGGGTTGTAGCGCGCCTCGCGCGTGCCGAGCGTGCGGATGCCCCAGCCGGAGAAGAGGGCGTCGGAGAAGAGCGTCTCGACCAGGCGCGGCGCGATGGACTCGGGCACGATGCCGCTCCACAGCAGCTGGCCGGCGTCGGAGTTCTGCACGCGGAGCGGCCGCTTGTCGCCGTCGAGGGCCATCGCGTACGTGCCGAGGTCGTCTTGCCAGTAGGCGGCGTGGAAGCGCTCGGCGAGGGCGTCGGCGCGAGCGTGCCAGCGCGCGGCCTCGGGCTGCTCGCCGAGGGCGACGAGGCAGGCGGCGGCGGAGCGGTAGGCGTCGTAGACGTAGCCTTGCACCTCGGACACCGCGAGGGCGCCCGTGGCGAGGCTGCCGTCGTCGTGACTCATGGAGTCGTCGGAGTCCTTCCAGGACTGGACGGTGAGCCCTTCGCCCGCGGCGGCGGGCGTGAACTCGACGAAGCCGTCGCCGTCGATGTCGCCGTAGGCGTCGATCCACTGCAGCGCCGCTTCCCAGGCGGGGCGCAGCTCGCGCACGAGCGCGAGGTCGTTCGTCGCGCGGCGGTGGGCGTCGACGAGCGACACGAAGAGCGGCGTGGCGTCGACGGTGCCGTAGTAAGGGCCGTGGGGCACGCGGCCGGTCCGGGCGAGCTCGCCGAAGCGCACCTCGTGCATGATCTTGCCGGGCTGTTCGGCGCGGAACGCATCGACGGTGCGGCCCTGGTGGTGGGCGAGGTAGCGCAGGGTGCCGGCAGCGACGTCGGCTCGGTGCGGCAGCAGCATGTGGGCGCTCAGCAGCGCGTCGCGCCCGAAGGCGGCCACGAACCAGGGGATGCCGGCGGCGGGGACGGGGCCTTGGGCCGTGAACAGCGTCAGCCCTCGGAGGTCGTCGATCGCCCGCTCCACGACGGCGGGCACGGGGGCCCAGGAGAGGTCCGCGAAGCCGGAGCGCCAGGTCTCGTAGTCGATCGGCCCCTCGGGTGGGGCGTCGAGCGGGTTGTCGATGCGCACTGACGCGCCGATGCTCACGCGCTCGCCGGGGGCGAGCGAGAGCTCCCAGTCCGCGCCGTCGGGGCGAGCGGCGGCGAGCGGGTCGAAGGTGAGCCGCACCGCCTGCTCGACGCCGTCGGTCGCTGTGTGCCGGAGCGCGAGGGCGGTGGCCTCGACCGAGACGGCGGGAGCCTCCCGTTGCGCGACGTGCCAGCCTCGGGCCTCGAACAGGTCGGCGAAGTCGGCGCCCACCTCGAGCTCGAGGCTGATCGACTGCCGCGCGGTGGAGGTGTTCTCGATCACCAGCTCGTCATCGAGCCCGTGGGCGTGCGCGCGCAGCGTCCGGATGGCCGCGAGGGTCTGCGATGGGCCGTCGATCAGGGCGTGGTGGCTGTAGAGCGTGTCGGGGCGGGGGCTGGAGACGACGAGCGCCTGCATGATCCCCTCGGCGGTCGGCAGCAGACGCCAGGCGTAGCGCGAGAGGACGCGTGTGTCGCGGTTGTAGAGCCCGTGCTCGTCGCTCAGGACGCGGCCCTCGGCGTCACCGACGAAGAAGGTGTAGTGCTCCTTGAGCACGGTGTTGTGACGGAAGTCCATGGCGGCTCCTGAGGGCGAAGGCCCGGCGCGAACGCGGCGGCGGCCGCACCGGGCAGTCCGAATCTACCAAGGCCGAACGAGGGCGCGGCCGGGGGCGGAGGGGGGCCCCTACTCCTTCCCGCCGCCGAACGACACGCCCTCGAGGAAGTAGCGCTGGAACACGATGAAGAGGATGATCACGGGGAGGGCGCTGAGCACCGCGCCGGCGAGGATGAGCCCCCAGTCGCCCACGCCCCCGTAGATGTTACGGAACGAGAGCAGGCCGATGGGGAGCGTCTTCATGGTCTCGGGGCTGGTGAGGACGATGAAGGGCCAGAAGAAGTCGTTCCAGGCGGCCTGGAAGGTGATGATCGTGAGGGCGCCGAGCGCCGGGCGCGCCATCGGCAGCACGACGCTCCAGTAGCGCCGCCAGTGGCTGGCGCCGTCGATCATCGCCGCTTCCTCGACCTCGCGCGGGATCGACTCGAAGAACTGCTTCATGATGAAGACGGCGCCGGCGTTCAGGGCCGTCACGAAGAGCAGGCCCGTGAGGCTGTTGAGCATCCCGTCGGGGTACCCCCAGAGCGCAGAGAGCTTGAAGCCGTCGATGGAGATGATGCCGTCGCGCAGCACCAGGTAGTTGGAGATGAACAGCACCTGCAGCGGCACCATCTGGGCGAAGAGCACGAGCATGAAGATGAGCTCGCGTCCGCGGAAGCGCAACCTCGCCAGCGCGTACCCGGCCATCGAGGCGATCACGAGCGTGATGATGATGCGGAAGAAGGCGAACACGAAGGAGTTGCCGATCCACACGGCGAAGAGGCTCTGGCGGGTGGCGGGGGTGCGGACCTCGTTGAAGACGCGCACGTAGTTGCGCAGCACGTAGCCGAACAGGCCGGGTGCGGCGTTCTCGAACGAGGCGGTGCGGCCGCGCCGTTCGAGGCGGCTCGCGGTGAGGGTCGACTCGACGTAGGTCATGCCCAAGTCGGCGGTGACGTCGAGGGGCAGCCGGTCGGTCCGGGGGCCGTCGCCTTCGTAGGTGATGGTGAACGCGAAGGTGACGAGCTCTCCCGCGACCGTCGTCTCGCCGACCTCGACGACGGTCGGCTGTCGCCGCGAGATGACGGTCTCGCTCACGCTGGCGTAGTCGGCGGCGAAGTCCATGGCGAGCACCGCGCCCGGTCCCGCGCCGGGCCGGCGGCGAGGCACCACCACGTCGGGCGTTGTGACCTCCACGCCGTCGCGGACGAAGTAGGTGATCTCGAACGGCACCACGGCGCCGGGCGCGAAGCCGCCGAACCAGCGGTCGCCGGCACCCGCCACGCCGAGTCGGGCGGCGGCGGACCAGTTCGCGCTTTGCAGCTGCGGGATGACGAGGCTCGGCGGGTACTCGAGCGGGTCGGTCTTGATCGACGACACGGTGGCGAAGAGCAGCGGTCCGATGAAGATGATGGCGAACGCCAGCATCACGACGTAGATCAGGCCGGCGCGGGCCCAGCGGCGGCGCGCCTGCCAGCGCTCGAACGCGCGCGGTTCGAGGTGGGTGGTGTCGTCGGGGAAGGAGAGTCCTCTCGCCGTGGCCATGTCAGATCGCCTCCGAGCGCACGATGCGGCGCTGGATCAGCACCACGGTGAGCGTGAAGAGCGCGAGGAAGATGGCGCCGGCGGCCGCGAAGCCCACCTCGGGCGTCTGCGCACCGGGGAACATGCGGTTGTAGACGAAGTAGGCGAGGGTGACCATCGAGCGCAGCGGGGCCGCGTCGCCGAAGATCGCCACCTGGTCGAACATCTGCAGCGTGCCGATCATCGAGAGGGTGAGCACGAGGAAGGTGACCGGCCGCACCGACGGGATCGTGATGTGGAAGAACTGCTGCGCCGCCGAGGCGCCGTCGAGCGAGGCCGCCTCGTAGTGGCTCTTGGGGACGTCCTGCAAGCCCGCGAGGAACATCAGCATGAAGGTCGGCACGGTGGTGAAGATGTTCTGGATCATGATCGCGGCGAGGGGGATCGGGACGGAGAGCCAGAAGGGCGCGCCGGCGGGGATCGTGGCGCGCGTCTGCAGCCAGATGAAGTCGACGGGCGGCAGCTCGCGCGCGCTCACCACGCCGGTGACGTGCAGGAGCCAGGTGCCTCCACCCGCGATCAGGAGCGAGACGACGAACAGCGCGGGGTCGAACCACGTGGCGGGCAGCCGCCGGGTCCGTTCCCAGGCGACCTGCGCCACCTGGAAGACGACGAGCAGGGCGACGAAGGTCGCGATGAGCGGGGCCGCGCTCTGGAACTGGTGCGTGAGATAGTTGAACAGTCCACGGCGCTGGAACATCCACAGGAAGATGAGGGTGATGACCACGGAGCTGGTGACGCTCGGCATGAAGAAGGCGGCCCTGAAGAAGCCGATGCCGCGCACCTTCTGGTTCAGCACGGACGCCATGACGAGCGCGAGGAACGTCTGGATCGTCGTGACGATGATCGCGAACAGCACCGAGTTGCGCAGAGCGCTCAGGAAGAGCGGGTCGGCGAAGAGGTCGATGTAGTTGCGCAGGCCGACCCAGTTGGGCGTCGTGAAGAGGTCGTAGTCGGTGAAGCTGAAGTAGATCGCGCGGACGGTCGCGTACCCGAAGAAGATCGTCAGCAGGAGCAGGAACGGCAGCAGGAAGAGGTAGGCGGCGATGGTGTCTTGGCGGTGATGGCGCACGGGCGTCTCCTCAGTGCGGAGGGGGCGTCTCGGGCCGACGGATGTCGGCCCGAGACAGAGGGCGCGTCAGGCACGGCCTCAGCGGCCGAGGGAGATCCTCAGCGCGCCCGGTCCATCACGATGTTGAGGTCGTTCTGCGCCTCGCGGAGCGCCTCCTCGACCGTCGACTGGCCCGTCATGATCTCGACCATCGCGCTGTTGAGCGGGTTCATCCACTCGGTGCCGATGCGGCCGAACTGGAAGCCGCGGACGTACCCGTCCTCGGCGCCCTCGAAGACGACGCGGTTGGCGCGGGCCTCGGTGGTGTCGCCGTCGAAGAACGGGTTGTCGGCGAGGTCGGCGCGGCTGGGGATCGCGAGACCCTGCTCGAGGACCCACTGCTGCGCCTCGGGGCTGGTGATCGCCTCGAGCACGGCGACGGCGGCGTCGCGGTTGGGCGAGTCGGTGTTGATGCCGTAGGCGACGGTGTAGAGGAAGTTGCCGCGCTCGCCGGAGGGGCCGATCGGCATGAAGGTCGTGCCGAACTGGAGGTTCGGCGCCTCGTCGCGCAGGAAGCCCAGGATCCAGGCGCCCTCGATGGCGACGCCGACCTGATCGGTGGCGAAGCAGCCGCCGGTCCAGCCTTGGCCGATGTCGGACGGCTGCACCGCGACGCCCTCGCGCACGAGGTCGGTGTACCAGGTGACGGCCTCGACGAGAGCGGGGTCGAGGAGGTTCGAGCGGCCGGTCTCGGCGTCGAAGGGGTCCCAGCCGGTCGCGAAGGCGAACGCGCCGAAGCGGTCGTAGCCGGCCGGGAAGCAGACGCCGTAGACGTCGTCGCCCAGCTCCGAGACGCCGCGGAGCTTGTCGGCGAACGTCTCCCACGTGTCGTTCTCGTTGGGGAACTCGACGCCGGCCTCCTCGAAGAGGTCGATGTTGTAGTGGATCGCGAGCGTGTTGAAGTCCTTGGCGATGCCGTAGACGGTGCCGTCGACGGTGTACGCCTCGACGAGCGAGTCGATGAAGGGGCTCGTGTCGATGACGCCATCGAGCGGCAGGACCTTGCCGGTGGCGATGATGCCCG
>SKWV01000226.1 GCA_007128755.1 Trueperaceae bacterium | reverse complement strand
TGTTCGTGCCGCGGCGCCCGAAGTGGGGCTCTCGATACACCCGGTGGCTGACGCGGGCATAGGTGTGGGAAATCGTGGGAGATTGTGGTAGGCTGCAGCCACATCCCAGGAGGCCACCCGACCCGTGCCGAACGCTCCCCAACGCACCATGCGCCACCCGACACGAAGCACCGGCCGCCCCCCCGCGCGCGCCGCCGGTGGGGATCGGTGGGGCCGTGCCGTTCGGTGAGTACCAGTACGCGGTCGACGACAAGGGGCGGGTCATCATCCCGCCCGGCTTCCGCGACTTCGTGGAGGACGGCATGATCGTGACCCGAGGCATGGAGCGTTGCCTCTACGTCTTCCCGATGAGCGCCTGGAGCCGGATCGAGAAGCGGCTCGAGGAGCTCCCGCTCACCGATCCCGACGCGCGCAACTTCGTGCGGTTCTTCTACTCCGGCGCCGCCAAGGCGAAGCTCGACAGCGCCGGCCGCGTGACCCTTCCGCCCATCCTGCGCCAGTTCGCCGAGGCGCAAGGCAACGTCATCATCGCCGGCGCGCCGAACCGGCTCGAGGTCTGGAACGAGGCGCGCTGGAACGAGAACCTCCTCGGTGTCACCGAGCATCCGCCGGCACCGGAACTCCTCCGGGAGCTGGTCGGATGACGCCGCCCCACGCGTACGTCGCCCAGAGCGGCTCGGGGGCCGGCCCCCGCGGAGAGCGCCCGCGCGCCGTCGACCGCGGAGCGGCCGATCACGTCCCGGTCATGCTCGAGCGCTGCCTCGACGCGCTGGCTCCCGACGTCGGCGACTGGGTCGTCGACGCCACCTTCGGTGCCGGCGGCCACACCCGCGCGCTGCTCGCGCGCGGCGCGCGGGTCCTCGCGATCGATCAGGACCCCAACGCTCTGGCTTACGTCGAGGCGCTGCGCGACGACCTCCGCACGGCGGGCGTCGACCGGCCCGAGGAGCGCTTCCGCTTCGCCCAGGCGAACTTCGCCGACCTCGACCGTCACGTCGCTCAGGCCGGGATCGGCAGCGTCCGCGGTGTGCTGCTCGACCTGGGCGTGTCGTCGATGCAGATCGACCAGGCGGAGCGAGGCTTCGCCTTCCGCCACGAGGGCCCGCTCGACATGCGCATGTCCGGCACGGGCGAGAGCGCCGCCGACGTCGTCAACACCTGGACGATGGAGGCGCTGGCCGCCGTGTTGCACCGCTACGGCGAGGAGCGGCACAGCCGACGGATCGCCCGCGCGATCGAGGCAGCCCGCGACGAGGCGCCGATCACCACGACCGGGCGCTTGGTCGAGGTGGTGACGAGCGCCTACCCCGGCGGGCCGCGCCGCGACCACCCCGCCCGGCGCACCTTCCAGGCGCTGCGCATCGTGGTCAACGACGAGCTCGGCTCGCTCGAGCGCGGTCTCGAGGCGTCGGCGTCGGCGCTGGCCGACGGCGGCCGCCTGGTCGTGCTCGCCTACCACTCGCTCGAGGACCGCATCGTCAAGCACGTGCTGCGCGACCGTCCCGACCTCGAGCCGCTGACCAAGCGGCCGGTCGAGGCGAGCGAGGCCGAGATCGCCGCCAACCCGCGCGCCCGCAGCGCCAAGCTCCGTGTCGCCATCAAGCGGCGCTCCGACAGTGATCGGGAGCAGCACGCATGACGCGGCTCGCGAAGCGCCTCGTGCTGACCTACGTGCTCCTGACGCTCGGCCTCGCGGCCCTCGGCGCCCACGGGCAGACCCGCTACCGGCACCACGCGCTGCTGCTCGAGCACAAGGAGGAGGCGTTGGTCACGCTCGCGGGCCGTCGCGCCGAAGCCGCGGCCGTCAACGGTCCGCTCGCGATCGCCCACTGGGCGCGCGCCGCCGGCATGGTCCCCGCTCCCGAAGCGACCGACGTCATGCAGGTCGCACCCTCCCCCGTCCCTCCGCCCGAGGCGCGGCACCTGCCACCCCTCATGGAGATCCGGACCGTATGGCGCTGATCACCCGGACCCCCGCCGCGCATCCGTCCGAGCTGCGGCTCTACCGGAGCTGGCTCATGGCCGTCGTGCTGGTGGTGCCACTCGTCGCGTCGCTGGCTGGCTTCGCGGCGCTGCAACGGGGCGCGCCCAGCTGGCCGGTACCGCTGCTCGAGGCTCCCCACCGGGGCACCGTGGTGGCGGCCGACGGCACGATCCTGGCCGAGGGACCGGCCGAGGCACGGCGCTACCCGCACGGGACGCTCGCTGCGGGCCTGCTCGGGTTCACGGGCGCCGTGCAGCCCGATGGCCGCTACGGCCTCGAGGGGCTCGAGTACACCCTCGACGCGCGCCTGCAGGCCGGCGACTCCGTGCGCCTCACCATCGATCCGACGCTGCAGGCCGCGGCCGAGTCACGCCTCGCCGAGTCGGTCCTGTCGACGGAGGCCGAGAGCGGCTCGGCCGTCATCATGGAGGTCGGCACCGGCCGCGTGCTGGCCGCCGCGAGCTACCCGACCTACGACCCCAACGCGTGGTCGAGTTCGAGCCGTGAGGGGATGGTCAACCGGCCCTTCCTCCATCAGTACGAGCCCGGCTCGGTCATGAAGCCGTTCGTGGTCGCGGGCCTGCTCGAGAGCGGCCGGCTCGGCCCCGACGAGATGATCGACAGCCCGATGCACCTGCGGGTGGGCCTGAAGACCTTCCGCGACGTCGTGCATCACGACCCCGTCCTGAGCGTCGCCGACATCCTGCGCTTCTCCAGCAACACCGGCACCATCGAGATGGCGAAGCGCTTCACCAGCGCCGAGCTGCACGCCTGGACCGCGGCGTTCGGCTTCGGTCAGGAGATGCCGCTGCGCTCGGCCTTCACCAGGCCCGGCCTGCTCAACGCCTGGGACCGCTGGGTCCCGCAAGACCACGCCTCGGTGTCGATCGGCCAGTCGGTGTCCACCACGGCGCTGCAGCTCGCGGCGGCCTACGCCGTCTTCGCCAACGACGGCTGGTACGTGCCGCCGCGCCTGGTCGAGGACGAGATCGTGCCGCCCGCCCACCAGGTCCTCTCCCCCGAGGTCGCCATGACGATCCGTCACATGCTGGCCTACACGGTCGAGTCTTCGGGACTGCGCGCGAGCCGCATCCCCGGCGTCTCCACCGCCGGCAAGACCGGCACCGCCGACATCTACGACAACGTCCTCGGCGCCTACACCCCGGGTGACTACATCGTCTCGTTCGCCGGCATGTTCCCGGTGGAGCAGCCCAACGTCGTGATGGTGGTCTACGTCCAGAAGCCCCGGACGAGCACCTCGTCGACGCTCGTCGCCGCGCCGCTCTTCCGGGCCATCGGCTCCGAGGTCGTGGCGCACTGGGGCATCGCTCCGGGAGAGCGCGTCGTCGCCGACCGCTAGTGCACCCCGACCAGCACGGCCGTCGGTCAGCCGCCGACGCACTCACACACGATGTGTATGATACTCGCGATAGTGACGTGAAGGGACGGGCGACGGTGGCGCAGGGACCACGACTCGATATCCACACCCTCCGGCACGTGCTCCGGACCAGGCTCGGCGCCGACGTCCACGGCGACGTCGAGCCTGCTTCAGCGGCCACGGGCGTCGCCTTCCACACCGGCCGCGTGCGGCCGGGCGACGCGTTCTTCGCCCTCCCGGGCGAACGCGTCCACGGCTTCGCCTTCGCCGACGAGGCGCTCGCGCGGGGGGCCGCGTACGTCGTCGCCGACCGGCCGCACCCGCGCGGCGTCGTCGTCGACGATCCCGCCGCGGCCCTGCTCGCGTTGGGACACGAGGCCCGCGCCGCATGGCGCGCGCCCATCGTCGGCGTGAGCGGCAGCATGGGCAAGACGACGATGAAGGCCCTGCTGGCCGCCGCGTTGGGCGCACGCAGCAGCGAAGGGAACCGCAACACGCCGTTCGCGCTCGCGGGCACCCTCGTCGAGGGCTGGCTCGAAGGGGACACGGAGCGCCCCCTCGTGCTCGAGCTCGGCATCGACCACACCGGCGAGATGGATCGCCTCACGACGCTCGTGCGGCCGACGCACGCGCTGCTCACGACGATCGACGCCGCGCACCTCGACGGCCTCGGGGACCTCGCCGGCGTGACGCGCGAGAAGTCGCGACTCCTCGAAGCGGCCACGGCGGCGCGGTACGCCGGCGCCGGCGCC
Source organism: Trueperaceae bacterium (assembly GCA_007128755.1). Taxonomy (GTDB): domain Bacteria; phylum Deinococcota; class Deinococci; order Deinococcales; family Trueperaceae; genus SKWV01. Next base: position 2,899 of record SKWV01000226.1, on the reverse strand, counting down.
TGGGACCGGCTCGAGCGCACGCTGAGCGCCCGGACGGTGCGGTACGCCCTCGACGGGACTGAAGCACCGACCGGTCGGTACGTCGCCGGGGACGGTGGAAGCGTGCTCGAGGCGCGCCTCGCGCCCGGGGACGACGTGCTGCGCGTGCCGCTCCCCGGCCTCGGCCGCGCGCTCGCCGAGCACGCGCTCGGCGCCCTCGTGCTCGCGCGCGACTTGGGCGTGCCGCTCCCGCTCGCCGCGAGGCGGATCGCCTCGGCGAGGCTCGAAGGGCGCCGCCTGCAGGCCCACCGCATCGGCCGACTCACCCTGCTCGACGACTCCTACAACGCCAACCTCGCCTCCATGCGCCTCGCCCTCGACGTCCTGCGTGACCTGCCGAGCCCACACGCCGCCGTGCTCGGCGACATGCGCGAGCTCGGGTCCGAGGCGGAGCGGCACCACGCGCTCCTCGCCGAGGCCTGCGCCGACGTCGCGACCCTCTGGACCGTAGGACCGCAGAGCGCCGCCCTGGGAGCGGGCCGCGCCGGGGCGCGCCACTACCGCGACGTCGACGCGGCCCTCGCCGACGTGGCCGACCTGCCGCGCGTCGGCACGCTCCTGGTCAAGGGCTCGCGCAGCATCGAACTCGATCGCCTCGTCGACGCGCTCCTCGCCCGCACGGTCGCGGCGGGTGACGCGCGATGAGCGCGGGCGCCATCCTGGCGCTCGCCGCGGTCGTCGGCCTCGTCACGACCGGCGTGTTCGTCCAGGTCGCCCTGCACCGCGGCTGGGGCAAGGCCGTGCGCGACGACGGGCCCGGCGGGCACCTCGTCAAGGCCGGCACCCCCACGATGGGCGGCGCGGCGTTCCTCGCCGTGGCGCTCGTCGTCGCGCTGCTCGTCGGCCCGCGCACGAGCGATCTGCTGGCGCTCGCCGCCCTCGTGCTCGCCTCGGGGGCGCTCGGGCTCGTCGACGACCTGCTCTCGCTCCGGCGGGCTCGCACGGCGCTCCTGCCCTTCGATCACGACGTGCCCGACGACGAACGCATCGCCGCCTCGACGGGGTTGTTCGCGCGCTACCGGCTCTTCGGCCAGGGCGTGCTCGCGCTCCTGTTCGCCGGTTACGCCGTCGGCGTCGGCGTCGTGGTCACCGGCAGCATGCCCGTCGACGTCATCTTCCTCGCGTTCGTGGTGGTCGGCAGCATCAACGCCTTCAACTTCACCGACGGGCTCGACGGCCTCGCGGCGGGGCTCACCGCGATCGTGCTGCTGCTGTTCGTGGGCTCCCCCCTCGCCGCCGCCCTCCTGGGCGCGCTGCTCGGGTTCCTCTGGTACAACGCCCATCCCGCGCGCGTGTTCATGGGTGGCGTCGGTTCCGAGGGCCTGGGCGCGGCGGTCGCGGGCCTGGCGATCCTCTCCGGCGGCGTCTGGTGGCTGCTCGTGTTCGCGCTGCTGCCCGTGCTGGCGGTGCTGTCGGTGATCGTCCAGGTGCTCTACTTCCGCTCCACGGGCGGCAAGCGGCTCCTGCGCATGGCACCCCTCCACCATCACCTCGAGCTCTCCGGCTGGCCCGAGACGCGCATCGTGACGCGCTACTGGCTCGTCACCGCGGTGCTCGTGGGCCTGGTGTGGCAGGCGACGGGCGGCCTCTGGTGAAGGACCCCGCGTGAGGCTGCTGGTCTACGGGCTCGGCCGCTCGGGCGGCGCGGTGGTGGCACGCGCGGTGCGCGAAGGGCATCGCGTCGCCTTCGCCGACGGCCGCGAGCACGGCGACGACGTCGACCTCGCCCTCGCGCTGGGCGCGACGCGCGTTCGCGACGTGAGCGCGTGGCCCGCCGACCTGTGCGTCGCCGCGCCCGGCGTGCCGCTCACGCACCCCGACCTGGTGCGCCTCGTCGAACTCGGCACCGAGGTGATCGGCGAGGTCGAGTGGATCTGGCGGAGCGTCCCCGCGCGCACCGTCGGCATCACCGGCACCGCCGGCAAGGGCACCGTCACGCGCTGGCTCACCGACACGCTCCTGCGCGCGGGCGTCGACGCCGTCGCGGGCGGCAACATCGTGCCCGCCCTCGCGGCGGTGGCGAGGCCGGGCGCCACGTTGGTGATCGAGCTCTCGAGCTTCCAGCTCGAGCGCTGTCCGACGCTGCGTCCCGACGTCGCCGTCGTACTCAACCTCGGCATCGACCACCTCGACCGGCACGGCGACATGGAGAGCTACCACGCCGCCAAGCGCGCGCTGCTCGTGCACTTGGGGCCCGAGCAGACGTTCGTCTACAACGCCGACGACGCGCGCCTGCGCGCGTGGGCCGAGGCGACGCCGGCCGCGACGCGCGGCTACGGCGTCGCCGAGACGGGCACTGGCGACGGCCGGGCGCTCGACGCGCGGCTCGACCCCACCGGAGCGACGCTCGTGCTCGGTGACGAGGTGCTGCTTGCGGCGAGCGAGCTGCGGGTGCGTGGCAGGCATCAGATCGGGAACGCGCTCGCCGTCGCCCTCGCCGCGCAGGCCCTCGGCGTGACCAGGCCGGTGATCGCCGACGCCTTGCGCGACTTCGGCGGCCTCCCCGGGCGCTACGCCGAGGTCGGCACGCTCGGCGACGTCCTGTTCTTCGAGGACTCCATCGCCACGCGCCAGCTCGCGGTCGAGGCGGCGCTCGACACCACGCCCGGCCCCATCGTCTGGCTCGCCGGCGGCGTCGACAAGGGCTCCGACGTCGGCGCGCTCGAGGCCGTGCTGCGCGACAAGGTCACGCTGATCCTGGGCCTCGGCGCCAGCGGTCCCGAGATCGTGGCGAAGGCGCCGGGCGTGCGCGCCGAGACGGTGGCGACGGCCGACGGCCGCGCGATGATGCGCGAGGCCGTGCGGCGCGCGTGGGAGCACCTCGAGGCGATGCACGGCGGCCGCGGGAGCGTGCTGCTGG
>SKWV01000298.1 GCA_007128755.1 Trueperaceae bacterium | reverse complement strand
GCGTCGAGCGCGAGGGGTGTGTCGAGCCGCCGGAGGAACAACCGGGGGTTCTCGAACACCGGCTGGCCGTCGCGCAGCACCCGTTCGCCCGTGTCGGGGTCGACCACCGGCGGCACCTGCCGCACCGTCAGGGTCAGTAGTCGCTGGTAGTTGAGCGCGCCGACGTACTCGCCACGGATCTCGGCGCCGGCCGCGAATCGCTCGCTCGTGAAGCTCGAGATCACCACGCGCGCGAACGGATAGAGCGCGATGACGGCGATGATCAGGAAGGACGGCAGCAGCAGCCACAGCGCCGTGCGCTCCTCGCCTCGTGCGAGCTCCGAAGGGCCTCGCCGCTTGGCGGGCCGCTCACGGCTCTTGTTGGTCACTCGAGCACCTCCTCGCTCATGTTGCTCATGCGGTTTCGCGAGTCATGATACACGCGCGCGAACCGTCGACCGCTGGCACGTCAGCCAACGAGAAAGGGGCGGGCCGGATGATCCGGCCCGCCCCCCGGCTGATCACGCCGCCGCGGCATGATCACGCCAAGAAGGTCTAGGTCAGTCGGTCGGGAAGCCCGTGAGCGCGGCGAGGTCGAGCTCCAACAGCGCGAGCGCGGTTTCGGCGTCCTCTGCACCCGTCAGCACGCTGTGGACGGCGTTGAAGTAGGCGGCCGAGACCTCGGCGTAGTTGGGCGCCGTGGCGGTCGAGGGCCGCGCGACGGCGGCGGTGAAGACGTCGAGGAGGCGACCCATGAACGGCTGAGCCTCGAGCACCTCGGGGTCCTCGTAGAGCGCCTCGATCGTCGGGTTGAGGCTGCCTTCGATCGCGCGGATCTTCTGCTCCTCGTAAGAGGCGAAGAACAGCGCGACGTCGGTCGCGAGCTCGGGGTTCTCGCTGTAGGCGCTCACGCCGAGCTGCCAGCCGCCGAGCGTCGCTGCCGGAGATGCACCAGTGGCGTCACCGGCCGGGAGCGGCGCGACGTCGAAGTTGTTGGCGATGATGCTGCCCTCTTGCTGGCCGAGCGAGAAGGCGTACGGCCAGTTGCGCATGAAGGCCGCGTTGCCCGCCTGCCACATGTTGCGCGCGTCCTCTTCCATGAAGCCGGTCACGCCGCTCGGGCTGATGGTGCCGACCCAGGAGGCCGCCAGCTCGATGATCTCGACCGCGTTCGGGTTGCTGACGGTGATGACGCCGTCCGGGGTGATGATGGTGCCGCCCTCGTTGGAGGCCTGCCACTCGAGCGCGTTGCACGTCAAGCCCTCGTAGGCGTTGCCCTGCCAGACGAAGCCCCAGAAGTCGGACATGCCGCGTGCGCGCTCGCCGTCCTGGATGGTCTGCGCCATCTCGGTCAGTTCGGTCCAGGTCTGCGGCGGGCCGTCGAAGCCGTACTGCTCGAGCAGGTCCGTGCGGTAGTAGAGGAGCCCGGCGTCGGTGAACCAGGGGATGGCGATGAGCCGGCCGTCGACCGTGTTGTTCTCGACGATGGCGGGGAAGTGCGCGTCGACGACGTCGGCGGCACCGTACTCGAACATGTCGACGAAGTGCACCGCGAGGTCACCGGGCCAGATGACGTCGATCTGGTAGACGTCGACCTCGGACGACTGCGCCTCGAAGAACTGCAGGTACAGGCCCATGCGGGCACCCGCACCGTCGGGGGTGTCGAGCACGTTCACCGTGACGCCCGGGTTGGCGTCCATGTAGCGCTGGGCGGCGTCGCGCGTGAGCTCGAGCTCTTGCCCCACCGCTCCGGCGGCGACCGTGATCGTCTGCGCGTAGGTCATCCCCAGAGCGAGTCCGGCGGTGAGCGCAAGGCTGAACAGCAGTTTTCTCATGGTGTTCCCTTCTCTTCCCGAGAGGCTTCGCCATCGCCTCGATGGCGTTCCCAAACCTTCCGTGCCAAAGCCAATGCCCACCACATCCGGCCATGTCCGAGCAGGCTCGATCACGGCGTAGGTTTGATTGGCCCACCGTAGCAGAGTTCGTCCCGACACGCCATGGCGCATGACCATCGCGCGCGGCGCCGACACGGCGCTGCCGCGCGAACGTGCGCCCGCTCAGGTGAGGGCGCGTCCGAGTCGACGCATGAGCCACTGCTGCAGTTCGAGCTCGTCGAACGGCTTCTGCATGGTGTCGGAACGGCCTCGGCGCCAGCGCGCCAGCACCCCGCCCTCGCCGGCGCCGAGCACCAGCAGCGGGACGTGCGCCAGCCCGTCGACCTGGCGCAACGAACGCACCGTCGACCACACGTCCGGTTGCAGCAGGGCGTCGGCGACGATCGCCTTGGGCCGCTCCGCAGCCACGCTCTCGAGCGTCGAGGGACCGTCCTCGACGATCGCCACCCGGGCACCGACGCGCTCGACGGTGAGGCGCAGCAGGCGTTGCAGGGCGCGGCTGGGTGACGCCAGCAGCACGAGCGGCTCTTCGAGCGGGAAGGGGACGCGCGCGAGCACGCCGCTCTCCTCGAGGGAGGCGAGCACACGGAAGGCCTGGCGCGTGGGCAGGTCGACCTCGGAGGCGACGACGCGCGCGCTGCGCTTGCCGTCCACGTGGCGCAGGACCTCCCACGCCCCGTCGGGGAGCGGCACGGCGGTCGGGTCGCCGACGCGCTCGAACACGGCGCTGGGGCCGACGCGGTCGGCACCCTCGTCCTGGAAGTGACCGGCGACCTCGAGGAGGATCATCATCGCGTCGACGTGATGGCCGGTGGGCACGTAGGTCCGCAGCACGTCGCGTTCGCTGAACGCGAACTCGCCGTCGCGCCACCCGATCAGCTCGGCCATCACCTCGGTGATCTGCCGCTCGAGAGCGAGGGCGAGGTCGCCGTCGTCCAGGAGCCCGAGACGCACCGCGGTATGGCCGAGGGGCGCCCCCGCGTTCTCCTCGGCCTGCGCGGCGAGGATGGTCTGGACCTCGCGCGCCGTGAGCAGGTCCATGCGCACCAGCACCTCGCCCAAGTGCACGCCCGGTGTGAGGCTGGCGTACTGGATCGTGCCGCTGTCGAAGTAGATGCGGGCGTGGCACTCGTCCATGTCGACCTCGAGCACGCCCGACTTCCGCCCGGACACGACGATCTGGAACACGTCGGCGAGCGGGACGTTGCGGAGGCTGCCTGCGATCACGTCCTCAGCCTGCGCCCTCGATCGTCCCTTCGTCGGTGAAGAGTCCCCCAGGGAGCCCGGACGCCGGGCGGGGGAGCCCGAGATGATCGTACGTCCCGCCGGTGGCCACGCGGCCCCGGGCCGTCCGCTGCAGCAGACCGCGCTGGATGAGGAACGGCTCGTGCACCTCCTCCACGGTGACGCGGTCCTCCCCCACGGAGGTCGCGAGGGTGTCGAGGCCCACGGGGCCACCGGCGAACATCTCGACCAAGGCGCGCAAGATGGCGCGATCGCGGCGCTCGAGCCCCTGCTCGTCGATGCCGAGCTCGTCGAGCGCGTGGCGCGCGCGCTCCAAGCCGATGGCGCCCTCGCCGGCCACGTCGGCGTAGTCGCGCACCCGGCGCAGGAGGCGCTTGGCGATGCGCATGGTCCCGCGGGCGCGGCGACCGATCTCCATGGCCGCGCGATCGTCGAGCGCGAGGCCGAGCAGGGTGGCATCGCGGCGCACGCCCTCGGCGAGCTCGTCGTCGCGGTAGTACTCGAGGTGCTCGATGATGCCGAAGCGGCTGCGCATCGGGCCGGTGATGAGGCCGGGTCTGGTCGTGGCGCCGATGAGCGTGAAGCGCGGCAGGTCGAGCCGGATGGTGCGGGCCGCGGGGCCCTGGCCGAGCACGATGTCGATCTTGTAGTCCTCCATGGCCGGGTAGAGGTGCTCCTCGGCCACCCGACCGAGGCGGTGGATCTCGTCGATGAACAGCACGTCGCCGTCCTCGAGCGCGTTCGTGAGGATCGCGGCGAGGTCACCGGGCTTCTCGATGGCGGGCCCCGACGTCACCCGGATGCCGACGCCGAGCTCGGCGGCGATGATGTGCGCGAGCGTGGTCTTGCCGAGGCCCGGCGGGCCGTAGAGCAGCACGTGATCGAGGGACTCACGGCGGGAGCGGGCCGCCTCGAGGTAGACGGCGAGCTTCTCCTTGAGCGGGCGCTGCCCGACGTACTCGGCCAGCGATGTCGGCCGCAGCGCGGTATCTTCCACGTGGTGCACGGTAGCACGCAGCGGCTGCGGCCCCCTTCGGCGCGCTCGCGCACGCGTCCGCGCACGGCGCGGGCCGGCGCAGGGCGGGTCCCCGTCACGCTGCACGGGTCTCCGGCCGTCGGGGTGTACGCTGGGCGGCGGACGGCACGGTCAGCACCAGGAGGACTCTTCATGGCAACCCATCGCGTGATCGTCGGCGACCAGACCCGCGACCTCCCGGTCGTGAGCGTGGGACCGGTGTCGGTCGCGCTCCTCAACCTGCTGGGCGATACCGACCTCACCGAGGCGGCGGCGAACGAGCTGGCCGCGCGGATCCCCGACGGCGTCGAGGTGCTGGTCACGCCCGAGGTCAAGGCCGTCCCGCTCGCGCACGCGTTGTCGGTGCGCTCGGGCCTGCCGTACGTGGTCGTGCGCAAGACCGAGAAGCCCTACATGGTCGGGTCGATCCGCAGCACCGTGCGCTCGATCACGACCGGCGTGCCGCAGGACCTCGTCATCGACGGCGCCGACGTGCCGCGCTTGCGCGGTCGGCGGGTCGCCATCGTCGACGACGTCGTCTCGACCGGCGGCACCCTGCACGCGCTCGGCGGCCTCCTCGCGGAGGTCGGGGCGACCGTCCACGCGACGCTGGTGGTCTTCACCGAGGGCGACGAGCGCAACGACGTCGTCTCGCTCGGTCACCTGCCGCTCTTCGCGACGCAGGAGCCGTCCGCCGCCGAACCCGCGAGCCCGTGAACACGGCCGACGACGCCAAGGAACGGATCCGTTCTCGCGTCGACATCGCCCACCTCATCGCCGAACAGGTCGTGCTGAAGCCGGCCGGCCGCGGTCAGCTCAAGGGGCTGTGCCCCTTCCACGCCGAGAAGACGCCGTCGTTCCACGTCCACGTCGACAGAGGCTTCTTCTACTGCTTCGGCTGCGGCGCCAAGGGCGACGCCTTCGACTACGTCATGCGCACGCAGGGGATGGAGTTCCTCGACGCGCTCAAGCTCCTCGGCGAGCGCGTCGGGATCGAGGTCCAGGCGGCATCCCCGCAGCAGGGCCGGCGCCGCGATCTGATCGAGGTCAACAAGGTGGCGCTCGCCTTCTTCCGCGGCGCCCTGACGGGCGAGCCGCTCGACTACTTGGAGCGTCGCGGCCTGAGCGCCGCCACCATCGCGACATGGGAGCTCGGGTACGCCCCCGAGTCGTGGGATGCGCTGCTCCGCTTCGCGCTCACGAAGGGCGTGCGAGACGACGACCTCATGGCGGCCGGGCTGCTCTCCGAGAACGATCGGGGACGCCGCTACGACCGCTTCCGAGGTCGGGTGATCTTCCCGATCAAGGACCCGCTCGGCCGCGTGCTCGGCTTCGCCGGGCGGGTGCTCGGCGACGAGTTGCCGAAGTACCTGAACACGCCCGAGACCGATCTCTTCAAGAAGTCCGAGCTGCTCTACGGGCTCGACAAGGCCCGGACCGCGATCCGCGAGACCGGCGAGGTCCTGGTGGTCGAGGGCTACATGGACGTGCTGGCGCTCCACCAGACCGGCTTCCCGAACGCCGTCGCGGCGCTCGGCGCGACGCTCACGCGCGAGCAGGCCGAGCTGCTGTCGCGCCTCGACGTCCGCCGGGTGCAGCTGGCGTTCGACGCCGACGAGGCCGGCCAGCGGGCGGTGCTCGCCGGGCTCGATCAGAGCATCGGCCGGCGCTTCCTGGTGCAGGCGGCCCGCGTGCCGGCCGGCAAGGACCCGGCCGACGCCGTGCTCGGCGGGCACCGTGAGGCCTTCGCGGCGGCGCTGCGCACGGGGGTCTCCGAGGTCGCCTTCCGTTTCGAGCACGTCGTCGCGCAGCACGACACCGCGACGCCCGAGGGCCAGCGGGCGGTGCTCGAGGCGCTGGCGCCGTCGCTCCAGCCGCAGGACGTGTTCGACCCGGTCGCGGCCGAGCTGCGCCGTCTCGTGGTCGACCACTTGGGGCTCGACGGCGATCGGCTCGACGCCTGGGTCAACGCCCGCCGTCCCCGCCGGCTCGACAGCACCGCGGTGAAGGGCATGCTCCGAACCTCGGAGGACCTCGGGCCGGTGCGGACGCTCGAGCTCGAGGCGATCGGACTCATGCTGCTCGAGCCGGAGCACCTGAAGGGGCGAGTCGTCCGCTCGCTGGCGATGCTGCCGGAGGGCGGAGAGGCCTCGGAGCTCGTCTTCTTCGCGGAGCTGTGCGAGCGGCACGACTACGCCGATCACGCCGTCGTCGCCGCCCTGAACGCGCGCGCCGGCTCGGAGCGGGTGCTCGAGCGCATCCTGGCGCACGCCGGGAGGGACGCCCGCGATGGACCCCTCGACGTCGACAGGCGCTTGGAGCAGCAGTTCGCGCGCATCCGCGAGATGCACCTAGCCGCCGCGAACGCGCGCCGGCAGGCGCGGCTCATGGCGCGCTGGGACGAGCTGCGGGCGGTGATCGAGGATCCGGCGACGCCCCGGCCGGCCCTGGACGAGGCCTACGCCGAACTGGCCGCCATCCACGGGGCGCAGCAGGCGCGCGAGGGCGAGCGGCAGCTGCAGCTCGGCGGCCGTTCCATCGTCGGGCGTGGGGGTCGATCGGCCGCCCGCGGGTCGGCGAAGCGGCGGGCGTGATGGGCGGGGCGGGACATTCGTCTACGTTGACACCTCGTGAGAGGGGTTGCTATGGTTGACCGTCAGCGTGGGAGGCAGCGGATGCCATTCGCAGCGCCTTTTTTTTGCCTCTCGAGCGCGATACCACCACACTCTCAAGCATGCGCGCGCCGGCATGCTCGTGTGTCGAAGGGAGGGCCGTTTGGAAACCTCGCGTGATCCCCTACTGCACGACCTGATCAGGCAGGAGCAGCGTCAGGCCGATCGGGTCGCGGCAGCGCGAGCCGAGGCCGAGCAGATCGTCGCCCAGGCCGAGGCGGAGGCCGCGAAGCTCATCGAGCGCTCGCAGGCCGAGACCGAGGCAGCCGCGTCCGCCGCGCTCGAGAGTGCCCGTCAGGAGGCGGAGGCCGAGCGCCAACGCATCGTCTCAGCCGCCCGCGAGCACGCGGATCGCATCCGCGCTCAGGCGGACGCCAACCGCGAGCGTGCGGTCAAGCTCGTCTTGGACCAGGTCCTGCCGTGATCACGCCGATGGACCAGCTGTTGGTCGTCGGGCGCAGGACCTCCGCCCACGACGTGCTGGTCGCGCTCCAGAGCCTCGGCGTCGTGCAGGTGGACGTCTTCACACCCATCGAGGACGACGGCCTCACGCGCTTCGCGTTGAGCGACGAGGACGTCCGGCGCAAGGCGACCTGGGACCGCATCATCGCGCGCAGCGACACGCTCCTGCAGATGCTCGACGTCCCCGAGGACGCCCCGAGCACCGGCAAGGGCGACCTGCCCGCCGACGCGGACGGCATCGCCGAACGCGTCGACGCGATCGGCGACCAGGTCGACGTCCTGTTGGCTGAGCGCGCCCGCTCGCTCGAAGAGCTCGACACCGTCGAGACCTACCTGCCGCTGTTCCGCGACTTGGCCCCCACCCTCGCGCAGATCGAGGGGAGCCGCTACCTGCACGGGAGCGTCACCCTCGTCACCGCCGACGCGCAGGCGATGGTGGAGGCCACCGTGCGTCAGGCGTTGGGGGAACGCGTCGCCTTCGAGGGGCGGGCCCGCGGGCGGCAGGTGGCCCTCGTCATCGCCGTGCTGCGGCGCGACGCCGGCGAACTGCGAGCGGCGCTCGCCAAGGCCGGCGTCGGCGAGCTGACGCTGCCCGATCGCTACGCCGAACTGGGCGTCGCGAAGGCGGTCCACGTCATGGAGGAGCGTCAGCAGACGCTGCCGAAGCGGTTGCGGGCCATCAAGGAGGAGCTGCACAAGCTCGGCCTGCAGCACGGTCCGCGTCTCAAGACGATGCGTCAGACCGCCCTCAACCACCAGAGCCGCCTGGAGCGTCTGGGCGAACTCGGCGCGGGCCGTTACAGCTTCGCCCTGCAGGGGTGGGTGCCGACGAGCGACCGCGCGAGGGTCGTCGACGCGCTCACGAAGCAGTTCGGCACGAACATCGTGATCAAGCATCGCGAGGCCGACGAGCATCACGACGTCGACATCCCGGTGAAGCTCGAGAACGCCACCTGGGCCCGCCCGTTCGAGGGGCTCCTGTCGCTCTTCGCGCCGCCCAAGTACGGCAACTTCGATCCCACCTGGACACTCGCGATCTTCTTCCCGCTCTTCTTCGGGATCATCGTCGGCGACATCGCCTTCGGGCTGCTGTTCGCCTGGGTCGCCTGGCTGCTGCGGCGGCGGGGCCTGGCCGGCAAGCGGCTCTCGCTGGGGCCGCTGAACGTCGTCATCCCGGCCAAATCGCTCGTTCCGCTCTCCACCATGATCTACTGGGCCGCCGGCTGGACGATCGTGTGGGGGTACATCTACGGCGAGTTCTTCGGGAACTTCCTCGAGTACTTCCCGGCGAACCGGCCGGTGTTCTACACCACCGAGCACTACCCGCCCGGTCACGGCCTGATCGAGATCCTGCTCTTCCGGGTCGAGGTGTTCGGACCCATGCTGATCATGGTGATCGGCTTCGGCGTGCTGCAGGTCCTGGGAGGCTGGGTCATCCGCGCCGTCTACGGCTTCAAGCACCACGACATGAAGCACGTGTACGAGGGCGTCGGCATGTTCACCGGGCTGTCCTCGCTGGTGATCTTCGCGACCGCCTACCTCACGAACAACATCAACCCCGTCGTCACCGGCATCGTCGCCGTCGGCCTGTTGGTGTTCGCGGTCTGCGTCGTGCTGGCCAAGATGCCGCTGATGGTCGTCGAGTTGATCTCGAACTCGGGCAACATCCTCAGCTACCTCCGTCTGTTCGCCGTCGGTCTCGCCGCGGCGCTCGTCGCCTCGCTGGCGACCGACCTCGGCTTCGCCATCTCGAACTCGATGCCGATCATCGGCCCGCTCCTCGGCATCGCCATCGCGGTCCTCGTCCACCTGCTCGCCCTGGTCCTCAAGATCATCGGGTACACGCTCCAGCCTCTCCGTCTCCATTACGTCGAGTTCTTCACCAAGTTCGGGTTCTACGAGTCGTCTGGCCGGGACTACCGGCCGTTCAAGCTCCTGGGAGGGAAATCATGATCAACCACGTCGCTCGCGTCCTCGCTCTGCTCGTCCTCGCCGCTCCGCTCACCGTCGCCTTCGCGCAGGTCCCGGGTGACATCAGCATCGGTGCCGGTCTCGTCGCCCTCGCTGCGGGCCTCGCCATCGGCATCTCGGCCATCGCGGCCGCCTGGGCGATGGCCGTCATCGGCTCCGCCGGCGTCGGCGTCCTCGCCGAGCGCCCGCAGGCCTTCGGTCAGATCCTCATCTACCTCGTCATCCCCGAGACGATCATCATCTTCGGCTTCGTCATCGCGTTCTTCCTCAACGGCCAGATCGGGTAAGGGCGCGCGTGTCGGATCTCACGGCTCTGCTCGAACACGAAGCGAGCGCCGAGATCGAGGCCATCTTGTCCGAGGCGCGCGAGCGCGCCTCGGAGCTGGTCGCGAGCGCGCGCGCCGAGGCCGAGGCCTCGGCGGAGGCGCGTGAACGCGCGACCGCCGTGCAGCGTGAGGCGCTCCGCTTGCGGGCGCAGAGCGCGGCACAGCTCGAGGCTTCCGCGTTGAAGCTCAGGGCGCAGCACGAGGCCGTCGAGGCGGCCTACGCGCTCGCACAGGAGCGGATCGAGGCGCTGCAGCAGGACCTCACGACCTACGAGCGGGTGCTCGGCGACTTGCTCGCCGAGGCCCTCGCCGCGCTCCGGACCGAGACGCCGACCGAGATCGTGGTGGCCGAGCGCGACCTGAAGCTCGTGAGCGCGCTCGCGAAGGCGCAGGGCGTGAGCGTCCCGGTCGTCGCGGGTGACGTCGCGGGTGGGGTGCGCGTGCGCACCGGCCGTGGGAGCAGCATCGAGAACACGCTCCATGGCCGCCTCGGGATGCTGCGAGGCGAGCTCGCCTCGCAGGTCACCGAAGTGCTCTTCGGCGAGACGACGGCGGCGTAGATGGCCTCCAACTACGGGTACCTCAACGCCCGGGTCCGTGGTCTGCGCGTGAAGCTCCTCGATGAAGGGTTCGCGCAGGGCGCGATCGACACGGGTTCCTTCGACGCGTTCGTCACGGCGCTCGCGCAGACCACCTACGCTCCCGACCTCGAGGAGGCACGGGCCCGCAGCGATGGACTGCCGATGGTCGACGCGGCCATCGCGTCCAACGTGACCCGCACGACGCGCGCGCTGCTGGACTTCGCCGAAGGCACGCCCCGCACGCTCCTGGGGGTGTTGCTGATGCGCTTCGACGTCGCCAACCTGAAGACGGTGGCACGCACGTTCCACGCCCGCCGTTCCGAGGTCGCGGACGAGGCGGACGAGGACGCCCGCTCGGTCGACGAGGACGCCCGCTCGGTCGCCGCCGCCACCCTGCCGGCGGGCGAGCTCGACGCCATCGTCCTCAGGCGCATGATCGGCGCCGCCGACCTGCCGAACGCGGCGCAGGTGTTGCTGCTCAAGGGCCACCCGCTCGCGCCCGATTTCCGGCGCGCCGTACAGGAGTACACCGCGAGCGGCGACCTGCTCGAGCTCGAGATCGCCATCGACCTCGCCTACCATCGGGTGGTGCGTGAGACGGTCGAGCGCGAGTCCGTGCCCGCGGCGTTCGAGCGCTACCTCGAGGTCGAGGTCGACGCCACCAACCTGCGCACGGCGCTCAAGCTGCGGGGCCTGAGCCTCGAGCCCGCGCGCTTCTTCATCGAGGGCGGTCGCGTCGTGACGCGGCCGCTGTTCGTCGAGATCGCGAGCGCCGCGCCCGGCGCCGCCCTGCCCCCGCTGCGACGACCGTTCGACACGCTCGCCGAGGCGGCCAACACGGTCGGCATCGAGGCGGGCGTGCGCTCGGTGCTCGAGCGGTTCGCGCGGACCCTGACGAAGGACCCGCTCGACATCGGGCTCGTGACCCACTACCTGCACGCCAAGGAGCGCGAGGCCGCCTTGTTGCGGCTCGTCGCGCGCGGTACCTATTACGGCGTCCCGGCCGATAGGCTCAGACGGGAGATCGGTCATGCCTAGGATGCTCGTCGTCACCGATGCCGAGACCGCCGACGGCTTCCGGCTGGCCGGCGTCGAGGTGGTCGTCACCGGCCGCTCGCGGGCGCAGGAAGCGCTCGAACGCGCCATCCTCTCGGACGACTACGGGCTCGTCGTCGTGGACGAGAGCCTGATCGCCGACCCCGTGAAGGCCGCGGCGCGCGTCATGCGCGGGCGCGACCTGCCGGTGCTCCTGCCGATGCCGGGGCTCTCCGCGGCGTTCGACCACGAGGCCGACGCCACGTCGTACATGCAACAGCTGGTGCGGAGCGCGATCGGCTTCGACATCAAGCTCGACTGATCCACTCGCGTACCACCCTCTATAAGGAGGCTCCATGGCGATCACAGGCAAGGTCCAACGTATCTCCGGTCCGGCGGTCATCGCCGAGGGGATGATGGGGGCGCGGATGTACGACATCGTCCGCGTCGGCTCCGAGAACCTCGTCGGGGAGATCATCCGTCTCGACGGCACCACGGCGTTCGTGCAGGTCTACGAGGACACCGGCGGCCTCACCGTCGGCGAGAGCGTCGTCTCCACCGGCCTGCCGCTCGCAGTCGAGCTCGGGCCGGGCATGTTGAACGGTATCTTCGACGGCATCCAGCGCCCGCTCGACAAGATCTTCGAGGCGTCCGGCACGTACATCGACCGCGGCATCACCGTCAACTCCCTCTCGCGCGAGACGACCTGGGCCTTCACCCCGGGCGTCGCCAAGGGCGACACCGTCCAGGCCGGGCACCCGATCGGCACCGTGCCCGAGTTCTCCTTCACGCACAAGATCCTCGTCCCGCCGACCAAGGGCGGCACCATCAAGAGCATCGTCCCGGCCGGCGAGTACACCGTCGACGACGTGATCGCCACGCTCGAGGACGGCACCGAGCTCAAGATGATGCACCCCTGGCCCGTCCGCCAGCCGCGGCCGTTCGAGAAGAAGCTCGACCCGGTCACGCCGTTCCTCACCGGCATGCGCATCCTCGACGTGCTCTTCCCGCTCACCATGGGCGGCACGGCCGCCATCCCCGGGCCGTTCGGCTCGGGCAAGACGGTCACGCAGCAGTCGGTGGCGAAGTACGGCAACGCCGACATCGTGGTGTACGTCGGCTGCGGTGAGCGCGGCAACGAGATGACCGACGTGCTGGTCGAGTTCCCCGAGCTCGAGGACCCCCAGACGGGGAACCCGCTCATGCACCGCACGGTGCTGATCGCCAACACCTCGAACATGCCCGTCGCGGCGCGTGAAGCGTCGATCTACACGGGCATCACGCTCGCCGAGTACTTCCGCGACCAGGGCTACGGCGTCTCGATCATGGCCGACTCCACGTCGCGGTGGGCCGAGGCGCTGCGCGAGATCTCGTCGCGGCTCGAGGAGATGCCGGCGGAGGAGGGGTACCCCCCCTACCTCGCCTCGCGGCTCGCGGCCTTCTACGAGCGCGGCGGTCGCGTCACCACGCTCGCGGGCGAGCAGGGTGCGGTGTCGATCATCGGCGCGGTCTCCCCGGCGGGCGGCGACTTCTCGGAGCCGGTCACGCAGGCGACCCTGCGGATCACGGGCTGCTTCTGGGCGCTCGACGCGTCGCTGGCGCGCCGCCGGCACTTCCCCGCGATCAACTGGAACCGCTCCTACTCGCTCTTCAGCGACATCCTCGAGGACTGGTACCGCGAGCACGTCGCGCAGGACTACCCCGAGCTCGTCGAGCGCGCCGTCGGCCTGTTGCAGCGCGAGAGCGACCTCCAGGAGGTCGTCCAGCTCGTCGGCCCCGACGCCCTGCAGGACCAGGAGCGCCTCATCATCGAGGCGGGCCGCATCCTGCGGCAGGACTTCCTGCAGCAGAACGGCTTCGACCCGGTCGACGCCTCGTGCACGCTCGACAAGGCCTACGGCATGCTGCAGATGATGCTCAAGTTCTACGAGGCCGCCCGCGGTTCGCTCGAGACCGGCTCGACCATCGACGAGATCCTCTCGAACCCCGTGACGGAGAAGATCAACCGCTCCAGGTACGTTCCCGAGGACGAGTTCCCCGCCTACCGCGACGCCGTGCTGAAGCAGCTCGACAGCGGCTTCGCCGTCGCGCGGGCCACCGGAGGCACCGCGTGAGCACGCTGCTCAAGAAGGAATACACCGAGGTCAGCTACGTCTCGGGTCCGCTGCTCTTCCTGCAGAATGCGCCCGACCTGGCCTACAACGCCATCGTGCGCATCGTGGACGGCACCGGCCGCGAGCGCGGCGGTCAGGTCATCGAGGTCTCGACGGAGTACACCGTGCTCCAGGTCTTCGAGGAGACCTCGGGCATCGACCTCTCCAGCACCACCGTCAACCTGGTCGAGAGCGTCGCGCGCTTGGGCGTCTCGAAGGACATGATCGGCCGGCGCTTCAACGGTATCGGGGCGCCCATCGACGGGCTCCCCGCGGTGGTCGCCGACAAGCGCCTGCCGATCGGCGGGGCGCCGATCAACCCCGTGGCGCGGCAGAAGCCCGAGGAGTTCATCCAGACGGGCGTCTCCACCATCGACACGCTCATCAGCCTCGTGCGCGGCCAGAAGCTGCCGATCTTCTCGGGCTCCGGCCTGCCGGCGAACGAGCTCGCCGCCCAGATCGCGCGGCAGGCGACGGTCGTCGGCGAGGCCACCGAGTTCGCGGTGGTGTTCGCCGCGATGGGCGTCACCCAGCGCGAGCTGACCTTCTTCACGCAGGAGTTCGAGCGCACCGGCGCCCTCGCGCGCTCCGTGCTCTTCCTGAACAAGGCCGACGACCCGGCCGTGGAGCGGCTGCTCACGCCCAAGATGGCGCTCACGGCCGCCGAGTACCTGGCGTTCGAGCACGATTACCACGTGCTCGTGATCCTGACCGACATGACCAACTACTGCGAGGCGCTGCGCGAGATCGGCGGCGCGCGCGAGGAGATCCCCGGCCGTCGTGGTTACCCGGGCTACATGTACACCGACCTCGCGTCGATCTACGAGCGCGCCGGCGTCGTCACGGGCAAGAAGGGCTCCGTCACGCAGCTCCCGATCCTGTCGATGCCCGACGACGACGTCACCCACCCGATCCCGGACCTCACGGGCTACATCACCGAGGGCCAGATCTACCTGGCGCGCGATCTGCACAACAAGGGCATCTACCCGCCCATCAACCCCGGCCCGTCGCTCTCGCGGCTCATGAACAACGGCATCGGCAAGGGCAAGACCCGCGACGACCACAAGGGCGTCGCCGACCAGCTCCAGGCCGCCTACGCCAACGGCCTCGACCTGCGGCGTCTGGTGGCGATCACGGGCGAGGACGCGCTCTCGGACAACGACAAGCTCTACCTCGCGTTCGCCGACGAGTTCGAGAAGCTGTTCATCAACCAGGGTTCCGAGAACCGCACGATCGACGACTCGCTCAACATCGCCTGGAACACGCTCACCAAGCTGCCCAAGAGCGAGCTCACCCGGCTCGCCAACGACCAGATCGACAAGTACTACGGCGCCAAGATGGACGAGCTCTGGGGCGCGGCCGGCTCGGGGACCTGAGGGAGGACCATGGCCGAGACCATCGCTCCGACCCGCTCCAACCTGCTGCAGCGGCGTGATCAGCTGAAGCTGGCCAACCGTGGCGCCGACCTGCTCAAGCGCAAGCGGGACGCGCTCATCGGCGAGTTCTTCGACCTGGTGAAGGTCTCGTTGCAAGCCCGCCGCGACCTCACCAAGGCCAGCCAGGAGGCCTACGTGTCGCTCGTCCTGGCGAACGCATGGGACGGTCCCGAAGCGGTCAAGAGCCTGTCGCTCGCCAGCAGCGCCACCGTCGAGATCGGCATCACGGTCGAGAACCTGTTCGGGGTCAAGGTCCCGCAGGTGCAGGCGCCGACCTTCTCCAACGCTTCGGAGTTCTCGCCCTTGGGCGCCGGCGGCCGGACGCTCGACGCCGCCGCGCAGTTCAAGTTGCTCACCGAGGCCATCATCCGGGTGGCCGCCACCGAGACGCGCCTGCGGCGGATCGGCGAGGAGATCAAGAAGACGAGCCGCCGCGTGAACGCGCTCGAGCAGCTCGTGATCCCCAACATCGCGCGGCAGATCAAGGACATCCGTTCGGTGCTCGACCAGCGCGCCCTCGAGGAGGTCACGGTGCTCAAGCGCATCAAGTCCAAGCTCGAGGCGCGCGACGAGGCCGACAAGGAGAAGATCAGGGCGGAGCGCGCCGCGAGCGCCTGAGCTGGCGCCCCGGCGCTCGCTCCTCACGGGCCGTCGGCACCCTCACCCGGTGCCGGCGGCCCTCCTGGTATCGTGCTCCCTTGATGCGTACGCTCGTGATCCCTCCCAAGTGGCTCGTGCTCGCCGCGCTCCTCGTCGTCACGGCCGCGTGCGCTCCGGCGGCGACGCCGACCGAGAGCAGCGACGTACGACCCTTCGCCCTGCCCCCGCTCGAGCGCGACGCGCGCTACCTGGTCGCGGTGTACGACGTCGAGGTGAACCCGGTGCGGGTGAACCTCGACGTGGTGCCCGCGCGCGAGCGCGATACCCGCCTCTTCGTCGATCTCTCCCGCGGCATCGGCGACGTCGTCACCAACGAGCTGTTCGACCTCGGCCGCTTCCGGGTGGTCGAGCGCCAGGCGCTCGCGAGCGTGCTGCTCGAGCAGGACCTGGGCCGCACCGACCGATTCGACGCGCAGACGGTGGCCGAGGTCGGGCGGCTGTTGGGCGCCGAGCTCATCCTCGTCGGCGCCGTCTCGGAGTTCAGTCTCGATCGGGCCACGGCCGGCGGCGGCGTCTTCGGGCTCGTCGGCGGGACCACCGTCACCACGGCCCGACTGGGCGTCGACCTCCGCTTCGTGGACTCCAGCACGGGGGAGATCGTCGGGATCGGTCGCGGCGTCGGCATCGCGCGCGACGCCGAGATCAGCATCGACGGCCTCAGCCAGGCCCTGCGGTTGCTGCGCGCCGGCACCGTGCGCGAGTCGATCGTGGCGGTCGCGCTCCGCAACGCCATCCGTGACGCCGTCGAGCAGGCGTCGCTGGGGCTGCCGCCGCGCGCACCCTGACGCCGTTTCGCTCGAGCGCGCATAATCTTGCGCTGGTGCGCGCCTTTACAGCAACCGCTGCTGCCGGGTACCATGCCGAAGCGCCCTTCAAAACTCAGGATCTCGGGCGTCGAGACATTCAGGAAGAGGTGGATCGTATGCGTAAGATGCTCCTCGTCCTCGCCGTCCTCGTGCTGGCATTCGGCACGGCGTTCGGTCAGGGCAAGCTGCAAGAAGTCCAGGCCCGCGGTGAACTCCGCTGCGGCGTGAACCAGACCCTGCCGGGTTTCGGCAGCGTCGACGCCGCCGGCGAGTTCCAGGGATTCGACGTCGACTTCTGCCGGTCGATCGCCGCAGCCGTCCTCGGCGATGCGAACGCGGTCAACTTCCGCCCGCTCTCCGCCCAGGAGCGCTTCACCGCCGTGCAGTCCGGCGAGGTCGACGTCCTGATCCGCAACTCGACCTTCACGCTCAGCCGTGACACGAGCGTCGGCCTCAACTTCACCGCGCCGACCTTCTACGACGGTCAGGGTTTCATGGTCCGCACGGACTCGGGCATCAACACCCTCGCCGACTTCGAAGGCCGCTCCATCTGCGTGCAGTCGGGCACGACGACCGAGCTCAACCTCGCGGACGTGCTCGGCGCACTCGACGTGCAGTTCACGCCGGTCATCTTCGAGAGCGCGCCGCAGCTCGTCTCCGCCTACGACGATGGCCAGTGCGACGGTTGGACGACGGACAAGTCCGGTCTGGCCTCCTTCCTGCCGACGCTCGGCGTGCCGTCCGATCACCGCATCATGGACGCCACGATCTCCAAGGAGCCACTCGGGCCCGCCGTGCTGCACGGTGACGACCAGTGGTACGACGTCGTCAAGTGGGTCGTGTACGCCACGTTCGCGGCCGAGGAGTACGGGATCACCTCCGCCAACGTCGACGCGGCGCTCGAGAGCCCGAACCCGCAGGTCCGCCGCATGCTCGGCGTCGACCCGGACCAGGTGCGCGGCCTCGGCCTCTCGTCCGACGCCCTGTACCAGGCGATCCTCCAGATGGGCAACTACGGGGAGATCTACGACCGGCACCTCGGGCCGGACACGCAGTTCGACATCCCGCGCGGGCTCAACGCCCCGTACACGCGTGGCGGCCTGCTCTACTCCCCGCCCTTCAACTGACCGCACGACCACGACCGCGCCTTGGGCCCCTCCGGGGGCCCAGGTCGCTCCTATCTGACGAGCGTCGACGGACGACACGACCGGGTCTATCGGTCAGCACGGCAACTCCAATGCGGGGCCGCCCCGACGGACGGTGAGCGATGAGAGACGCGAACGAGGATCGACGCGGCGCCGCGCCGCGCACGGGCGTCGTGAGGCCGACGTAGATGGCGGTCGCCGACCGCCGCCCATCCGTGGCCCCGCGCATCCCCTTCTGGCGCAACGTCAATACGATCGGGATCCTCGCCCAAGTCGTCTTCGTCGCCGTCATCCTGTTCGGTGTCGTCGTCCTGGTGACGAACACGCTCAACGCGCTCGGTCGCGCCAACCTGCCCGCGGACTTCTCCTGGCTGGGCTCCCGCGCCGGGATCCCGATCGCCGAGACGCCCATCCCGTACACCCCGAACGATCCCTACTGGCGCGCGCTCCTCATCGGGTTCCTGAACACCCTCAAGATCGCCGGCATCGGCGTCGTGCTCGCGAGCCTCATCGGGATCGCCGTGGGCGTCATGCGACTCGCCAGCAACTGGCTCGTGCGTTCGATCGCGACGGTGTACATCGAGCTGTTGCGCAACATCCCGCTCGCCGTCCAGATCGTCTTCTGGTACACCGCCGTCCTCCTGCCGATCCCGCCCCGCATCAACAACCCCGTCGAACTCCCGGGCGGCGTCTACTTGTCGAACGTCGGGCTCGCCTTCCCGTTCCTCTACCCGACCTACCGGTTCGGGGCCTGGATCCCGTTCCTGGTCGTGGCGGTGGCGGCCGTGGTGATCGGCGTCCTCTGGCGGCGCCGCCTCGCTCGCCGCTCGGAGAGACCCGTGCGCGTCTGGCCCCTCCCGCTCCTCGCGGCCGTCGCCATCGCCGGAGGCGGGTACTACGTCGCCTCCCTCGATCGCACCCTGCCCGACGGGCTCGCGATCGACTTCACGATCGACCGAGGCCGCGGCGTCGTCTACCGAGACGTGGACGGCGATGGCGTGCGGGGGCCGCGCGACCCGGTCATGCCGTTCGCCAGCACGATCGTCCGGATCGCCGAGGCGGAGCTGACGGCGTCGACGCAGAACATCACCGAGTCCGGCGGGGTCGTGCGCTCGACGTTCCGCTTCCCGATGATCCTAGGGCGCGACGTCGAGCAGGCCGTGGTCGCCTTCGGCGATCCCGACGAGGCCGCGGAGCGGGGCCTCGAGATCCACTTCACGCGCTTCCCGAGCCGCGGCGTGGTCTTCGTCGATCGTGACGGCGACGGCGCGTTCACGCCCGGCGAGGAGATCGACCCTGCGACGCTCACCGGCTTCGGGGGCGTGCGGCTCGTCATGACCGTCTTCGGCTACGAGCGCCACATCGTCGCGGACCGCGACGGCCAGGTGCGGACCCCGGCCTTCTCGCCCTCCGGGACCGTCCGGTCGGCCGAGGTGGCCCCCGCCGAGAACCCCTTCTCCGTCTTCGGCGCCGCCGCGGCCACAGCGACCCGAGACGACGTCGTGCCACTCGTCGCCGACGTCGAACTCCGGCCCGCGGGGCCCCTCGTGCTGTCGCGCGTGCACGTCCCCGTCTCGAGCTACGAGGGCGGCATGCGGCTCACGGTCAACTACCTCGCGCTCCTCCTCGCGCTCGTCATCTACACCTCGGCGTTCATCGGGGAGATCGTCCGCGGCGGCATCCAGGCGGTCGCGAAGGGGCAGCGCGAAGCCGCGCTGGCGCTCGGGCTCTCCGCGAGCCAGACCTTCTCGCTCGTGGTCTTCCCGCAGGCCCTCCGGATCGTCCTGCCCCCGGTCATCAGCCAGTACCTGAACCTGACGAAGAACAGTTCGCTCGCGCCGCTCGCCGGCTACGGCGAGCTCTTCGTGATCGCCACCATCGTGCAGAACCAGACCGGAGCCTCCGTGCCCGTGGCGCTCCTGCTCATCGCCTCGTACCTGTTCATCAGCTTCGCCTTCGCGTTCGTCCTCAACATCGTGAACGATCGTCTCGCCCTGGTGGAGCGCTGATGTTCGAAGTCATCCCTCCGCGCCCCGCGCCCGGCGGCGTCGCCGGCGTCGGCGGGTGGATCCGGCGCAACCTCTTCAGCTCACCCGCGAACACCCTGCTCACGGTGGTGACGGGCGTCTTCGTCGTGTACGTGGGGCTGAGCGTCGTGCTCTGGGCGCTCTTCGACGCCTCCTGGGGGCAGGTCTGGGCGAACCAGCGCCTCTTCGCCGTCTACCGCTACCCGGCCGACCTGCTGTGGCGCCCGATGGCGGTGCTCGCTGCCATGATGGCGCTCATCGGCGTCATGGGCGGGGCCGGGAGGAGGAACGAGATCCTGCGGGGCCTCTTCTGGTCGCTCGTCGCGTTCGTGGCGTTCGTGACGGTCATCGCGCTGCTCTTCTGGCCGTCCGTCCGTGTGCTGTGGGCGGGCGTGCTCGCCGCCTCCCTGGTCGGCTACGCGGTCGGTGTGGCCCGCCCCTCGTTCGTGCGTGGCCTCCCGTGGGCCTGGGTGGCGTGGCTCTTCCTCGGGTTCTTCCTGCTCTACGGCGTCACGCCCGGCAGCGGCTTGCTGCGGATCGTGCCGGCGCGCGACTGGGGCGGGTTCATGCTCACGCTGATCCTGTTCACCGGCATCGTGCCGAGCTTCCCGCTCGGGATCGCGCTGGCGCTCGGGCGCCGCTCCAAGCTGCCGGCGATCAAGTACGTCTGCACCGGCTTCATCGAGATCGTCCGCGGTGCGCCGCTGATCATGTGGCTCTTCGTCGCCTCGCTCCTCTTGCCGCTGTTCCTCAACACCGACCCGAACAACCTCCCGGCAATCCTGCGCGCCTACGTGGCCATCACGCTCTTCTCCGCCGCCTACATGGCCGAGAACGTGCGGGGCGGCCTCCAAGCGGTGCCGCGCGGGCAGACGGAGGCGGCGCGCGCGCTCGGTCTCGGCGGCTGGCAGACGACGTCGCTCATCGTGCTGCCGCAAGCGCTGCGCGCGGTGATCCCCGCGATCGTCGGGCAGGCGATCGGTCTCTTCAAGGACACGTCGCTCGTGTTCATCGTCGGGCTCGCCGACTTCTTCCGCGTCACCGAGATCGTCGCGAACCAGCCTGCCTCGCTCCAGGTGACCGGTGGTGTGAAGCTCGAGCTCTACCTCTACGTCGCCCTCATCTACTTCTTCTTCGCCTACCGGATGTCGATCGCCAGCCGTCAGCTCGAGAAGCAGCTCGGCGTGGGGACGCGATGACGTCCCCGGAGGTACGCATGTCGAACGTCACACCCGCCCCCGTCCGCGCCGACGCGCCCGCCGGCGGCCAGGCGATCATCACGATCGAGGGCCTCAACAAGTGGTTCGGCGACTTCCACGTCCTGCGCGACATCAACCTGTCGGTCAACCAGGGCGAGGTGGTGGTCGTCATCGGGCCGTCCGGCTCGGGCAAGTCGACGCTCATCCGCTGCATCAACCACCTCGAGGAGCATCAGGAGGGGCGCATCGTCGTCGACGGCACGGAGCTGACCGACGACGTCCGCAACATCGACCTGGTGCGGCGCGAGACCGGCATGGTGTTCCAGTCGTTCAACCTCTTCCCGCACCTCACCGTCCTCGAGAACATCACGCTGGCGCCGATCCGCGTCCGCAAGTGGAAGAGGACCCAGGCCGAGGAGCGCGCCCGCTTCTTCCTCGACAAGGTGGGCATCCCGGAGCAGGCCCTCAAGTACCCGGGCCAGCTCTCGGGCGGCCAGCAGCAGCGCGTCGCCATCGCGCGGGCCCTGACGATGGGTCCCAAGGTGATGCTGTTCGACGAGCCCACGAGCGCGCTCGACCCCGAGGTGATCGGCGAGGTGCTCGAGGTGATGGTCGCGCTCGCGCAGGAAGGGATGACGATGATCGTCGTCACCCACGAGATGGGCTTCGCCCGCGAGGTCGGCGATCGGGTCATCTTCATGGACGCCGGGCAGATCGTGGAGGTCGGCTCGCCGGAGCACTTCTTCCTGGCGCCGCGCGAGGCCCGCACCAAGGCGTTCCTCTCCAAGATCCTGTGAGGCCGTACGGTCGCACCGAAACTTCACAGTCGCGCCGGCATGCGCCACGTAGACTGTTCGGCATGGTGCAGCGGGAGGCTCGAGCATGAACGACGGCGGCCCAGCACGTGGCATGCGCATGGCGGACCTGCTCAAGAGCATGGTGGGTCGCGGTGCGTCCGACATCCACATCCAGGCCGGAGCCGCGCCGCACATGCGCATCGACGGCGACCTCGTCGCGTACGAGGGCGTGCCGGCGCTGGCACCGGAGCAGACGGAGCAGATCGCCATGGCGATGATGACCGACGGCCAGCGCGAGGTGTTCCGGCACCGGCACGAGCTCGACTTCGCCTTCACGATCCCGTCCGTCGCCCGCTTCCGCTGCAACGTGTTCCGCCAGCGCGGCTCCGTCGGCGTCGTCATGCGTGTCATCGCCGACGCGATCGCGAGCTTCGACGCGCTCGGCCTGCCCACGGACGTGGTGAGCGAGCTCTCGAGTCAGCCCCGCGGCCTGGTGCTCGTCACGGGACCGACCGGATCGGGCAAGTCGACGAGCCT
>SKWV01000129.1 GCA_007128755.1 Trueperaceae bacterium | reverse complement strand
GCGCTGATGCTCGCTGCCGCGGCGGCGCTCCGCGCGCTGCCGCGCACGCGCGAGCGCGCGGCTCCGCGCTACGCCGTCCTGGTCGCGGTGTTCACCACGGGCCTCTCTACCATGACGATGCAGGTCGCCCTGCTGTTCGCCTTCCAGAGCGTCTATGGCTTCGTGTACGAGATGGTCGGCCTGATCGTGGCGATCTTCATGGCCGGGTTGGCACTGGGCGCGACGCTGACACGTGTGCTCGTACCCGATCAGACCGACCGTCGCGTCCTGGCTTTCGTCCAGCTGGCCGTCGCGATCATGGCGCTAGGCGTCGCCGTGGCGCTCCCCTGGGCGGGCGGTCTCGCGTCACCGACGGCCGTGTTCGTGGCGTTCGCGCTCTTCACCTTCGTGTCGGGCGTCCTCAACGGCGCGGACTTCCCGCTCGCCACGAGCTGCTTCCTGGCGCTCGACCGCCGACCCGAACGCTCGGCGGCGATCGTGTATGCAGTAGAATTGACCGGAGCCTGCGGCGGCGCTGCGTTGGCCAGTGCAGTGATCGCCCCTGTCCTGGGCATCGTCGCGTGCTGCATGCTCGCGGCCTTGGCGAACGCGACGGCGTTCATGGTTCTGGGCGTGAGCGGACTCCGCTCTGTGAGGTCGGATGCCCGAGCGACGTAACACCGTCTCCGGCGAGCGCGGCGGCGCTTCGCCACCCGGTGTGTCGCGGCGCGACGTGCTCCGGGCGGCGGCGGTGGGCGCGTGCGCACTGTGCCTCGGGTCGCTGGCCCCCGGAACCTCGCCAGCGCGTGCCCAGTCGGCTCAGCCTGGCCTGATCGGACGCGCGCCGTCGCCGTGGTTCGAGCCTACGAGCGACGGCAGGCTGCGATGCACGCTCTGCCCGCGGCGCTGCGAGCTCGACGACGGCGAGCGCGGAGGCTGCCGAGTCCGCGAGCACCGAGCAGGCGACGGCCACACGCTCGCCTACGGCAATCCCAGCCTGGTGCAACTCGACCCGGTCGAACGCACACCCTTCTTCCACCTGCTGCCCGGCACGCGTGCGCTGTCGGTGTCGACCGCTGGCTGTCCGATCGCGTGCCGCTTCTGCGAGGTGTGGGACATGGCGCTGGTCGCGCCCGAAGAGGTGGTGGCCTACGACCTGCCGCCCCAGGCGCTGGTGGAGCACGCCCTCGCGGTGGGCGCGACATCGCTCAACTTCGGCTTCGGCGAACCGGTGGCCTTCTTCGAGTACATGGTCGACTCCGCTGCGCTGGCGCGCGCGGCGGGCCTGCGGGTCTTGGTGCACACCAGCGGCTACGTGGAGGAGGAGCCACTGGCGACCCTCACGCCACTCCTCGACGGCGCCAACGTCGACCTGAAGGCCTTCGACGAGGGCTTCTACCGCGACATGTGCGCCGCGGAGTTGGCGCCGGTGCTGCGTTCGATCCGCTCGCTCCATCGCTCCGGCGTCCACCTCGAGCTGACCAACCTGCTGATCCCGACGCTCAACGACGACCCGGAACAGGTGCGGGCCATGTGCCGCTGGATCGTGCAGGAACTCGGTCCCGACGTACCACTCCACCTGGCGCGCTTCTACCCGCTCTACCAGCTCGCCAACCTTCCGCCCACGCCCGTCTCCACCATCGATCGCACGCGCGCCATCGCCTTCGAGGAGGGCCTGCACTACGTCTACGTGGCCCGGGTGACGGGCCACGAGGGCGAGAACACCTTCTGTCCGGGCTGCGGCGCCAGCGCCATCGCCCGCTTGGGCTTCATCGTCGAGGAGGTCGCTCTCGACGAGGGGCGCTGCACGGCCTGCGGCAGGACGATCGAGGGGCGCTGGAGTTGACGAGGCGTACGGCGCGGCCTGCGCCGCCGTGAGCGCGCGCCCACGGAGGCTCGACCCGTTCGTGCGTCTCAGCCGCGCCGCCGGAACAGATCGCGCTGCATGACCGAGCGTTCGTCGAGGTTGGTGAGGCCCGCCTCGTCGGCCCAGTCCATCGCCTCGAGGTACTCCTCGGTGGTGATCGCACGCGCGATGTCGGGGTGCTCGAAGGCCCGGTGCTCGACGCGGTACTGCGACATGATGTTGACGTAGGTCGACGTGGTGAGGGTCTCGGCCACCCAGTGGACGAAGGCTCGGGTGTTGGCGACGTGGTTCGGCATCACCAGGTGGCGGATCATCACGCCGCGCTGGGCGATGCCGCCGAGGTTGGTGACCATCTCGCCGACCTGGCGGTGCATCTCTTCGATCGCGGCTTGAGCCGTCTCGGGGTAGTCGCGAGCGCCCATGTAGCGCTCGGCCTGGTCGGCGTCCATGAACTTGAGGTCCGGGAGGTAGATGTCGACGACTCCGTCGAGCAGTTCGATGGCCTCGAGCGCGTCGTAGCCGCCGGTGTTGTAGCACAGCGGGATGCGCAGCCCGTTCTGGGCGGCCAGGCGGGTGGCCTGGAGGATCTGCGGCATCACGTGCGTCGGGGTCACCAGGTTGACGTTGTGGCAGCCGATGCGCTGCAGCTGCAGCATGACGTCGGCGAGCGCTTCGACCTCGAGTGGCTGGCCCCGGCCCTCGTGAGCGATGGGCCAGTTCTGGCAGAAGACGCAGCGCAGGTTGCAGTTCGAGAAGAAGATCGTGCCCGATCCGCGGTCGCCGACCAGTGGGAGCTCCTCGCCGAAGTGCGGTTGGGCCGAGAACACCACCGCCCGCTCCGCGGTGCGGCACAAGCCGGTCTCGCCCACCAACCGATTCACGCCGCAGCGCCGAGGGCACAACCGGCAGCGCTCCAGGATGGCGTAGGCCTGGTCGATGCGCTCCTCGAACCGTCCCTCCTCCTCCAACTGGAGGTAGGCGGGACGCCACGCCTGACCCGTAGGCGGCCAGCTGCTCCGACCGAGCGCACTGTCCGTCGCGGCCAGCGCTGCGGCACTCCCAACCGCAGCGCGCAGGAAGGCGCGTCGCGACATCGTCATCGTCTTGTCATCAAGTGTAGCAAACGTGCAGCGGTGACCGACTGCAGCGGCGTCACGACCGCGATCCTCATGTCCCGTCCGGACGAACGCCCCGGTTCCGTCGGGAGGACACGGCCACTGGGCCAGCGGCCATCGCGCTCGCGCGGCCTACCAGAGCAGGTTCCAGTAGTACAAGACGGGGAGGAACACCAGCGCCACGGCGGCGAGCGCGGTGTAGTGGACCCTGGCAGCGACGCTCCAGAAGCCTCGGACCCACGCGACCGCAGCGAAGGGGACGACGGCCAGTCCGGCGACGATCATCAGGACGGATGGCACCATGAGCAGCGGGCTCCACGCCGGCTCGATCCCGAACGCCGCCAGCGGCTGGCCGTAGATCGGGTCGATGCCGCCGGCGATCGACGCCGCGCCCACGAGGCTGATCAGCACCGAGAGCGTGAAGACGACTGCGGTCCAACGCGCGAGCCGAGCCGCCACAGGCTGCCTGGTCGACGTCCGCCGGATCCGCCGCACACCGAAGCCCATCCCCCAGCCGACGAGCGTCGATAGCGAGAACAGCGCCGTGCCGACGATGGCGAGCAACGTGAAGCCGCTGGTGGTGAGCAACGGGGCCCTCGCGTACGACACCTTGCCGTCGGTGAAGAGCATCGCGCGCCCATGATCGTCGGCGCGGAACACCAGCGTGTTCAGGGCGCCGTAGGGGAAGGTGCTGTGCCCCTGCCGCACCGCCGTGAACACACCGGGTTCGACCTCGGCGAACCGCGTCGTCTCGCCCACCACGCTAGCGGTGAGGAAACCGTCCGGATCGACCCGGACGTGCACGGCCTCCATCAGGCCCAGCAGGCTCTCCTCACTCGAGTAGCTGCGCCGGTTCGCATGGTACTCGCCCACGAACGCCCGGCCGCGATCCGCGCCGGCGGCCGGCGCTGGCGCTACGGGGGACTCACCGGGGAAGAGTTCGTCGACGAACTCGTGGAACAGCGTCAAGGGTTCGCCGTGCCCGCCGCCGCTGTAGGAGACGAACAGGCCGACGTCGTGCTCCGGGAGCAGGAACAGCCCGCTCTGGAACGAGAAGATGTCGCCGCCGTGGAACAGGAACCGGTGGCCGTTCAAGGTCCGCTCCACGAACCCCAGGGCCATGCCATCCACACGCGGGTGATGCGTGAACGCCTGCGCGTGCATCGCCTGGACCGTCGCGGGCTCAAGGATCCCGGCGCCACCTCGGAGGTGAGCCAGCATGAAGCGCGCCATGTCGGTAGCGGTGGTGCTCATGCTGCCCGCCGGAGGGCCGGCGACGTAGACGAAGCGGTCCTCGAGGAACGTGTCGCCGACGAACCGCGACGCCCGCGCCAGATGGGGCACCAGGTCCGGCGGCAGGGGCTGGGCGAAGGTGCTCCGGTCCATCGCGAGCGGGGCGAAGACGAGCTCCTCGACGGCCCGCGCGAACGGCAGGCCCACCACCCGCTCGACGATGTAGCCCGCCAACGCGGCGCCGTAGCTCGAGTAGGCCACGGCCTCACCGGGGAGGAAGATGCGGGCTGGCATGCGGTCCCTGAGGGACGCGCCGAGCTCAGGGACGGCGGCGGCGTCGAGGAAGAACTGCTCGCCGCGAGCGTCCTCGAACCCCGCCGTGTGGGTCAGGAGATGCGACAACGTGATGGGCCCGGGGTCCCCCCGGAACGGATGGTGCGCCAACGTCCGCGGCAATGCGAAGTCGAGGTAGCCGGCGATGTCCGCGTCGAGATCGAGTCTCCCCTGCTCCACGAGCTGCATCACCGCCGTGAAGGTGACCAGCTTGGAGACCGAGCCGATCCGGAACAGCGTGTCCGCGTCTGCCGGGCGTTGCGTCGCGAGGTCCGCGGACCCGTAACCCCGGGCCACGACGACCTCGCCGTCCAGCACGACCGCCACGCTCGCGCCGGGGATGGCTGACGCCTCCAGCTGAGCCCGTACGACCCGGTCGACGAGTGCCTCCACGTCTCGGGGCGTCGGTTCGGAGGCCACCGCGAACGCAGTCAGGGCCAACGACGTCAGGACCACGCACACGGCACGTAGGCCGCTCATCGTCCGTTGCACGCCTCGTCCTCTCTCGTCGATCGGCGCGCGCAGGGCGCATCGCGTCGAAGCTACCGCAACGCGATGCACCACTACCCCGGTGAAGCGCGTCGACGTGTCGTCGGGTGCGAACGTGGCGGAGCGAACGCCGCGGCGTCGTCCGGATGGAGCACGTCGGTCACGGCACCCTCACGCGTCAACATCGCGTCGCGCCGCAGCAGCACGACCGCCACGGCCGCGATGATGAACAAGACGGACGCCCACGCCATGGCGTCCGGCCAGATCGGGTTGTTGAGCTGCCAGTGGAACAGCGCCATGACGAGCAGGCTCCCGCGCGCGGCGTTGAACATGGCGGTCATGATGACGGAGATCGCGACACCGCCCAGGAAGAACCACGCGAACGCGAACTGGCTCTGCGGCGTGCCGCCGATGAAGAAGGCCGGCAGGTGCCACACGATCCAGATGACGCCGAGCACGAGCCCGGCCCACAGCGGCGCCAGTCGACGCTGCAGCAGCGGCAGCGCCAGGCCGCGCCAGCCGAACTCCTCGACGGGCCCGAGCAGCAACGAGAACGCCAACGCCGGGAGCACCGCGAACCAGGGCGAGAACGGGAACGGCGTCATCGTTCCACCGATGGCGGCCGCGACGTAGTACACCGCGGGGATCCCGACGACGACGCCGGCCCACAGCGCGAGCGGCATCCGCCACAGCGTCAAGCGCCGCAGGAAGCTCGCGATCCCGCTGAGCCCGTACGCACGCCACACGAGCACGAGCGCGGTCAAGGCAGGCGCGTACACGGCCAGGATGAAGAGCGGGTTGGTGGGTCCGAACTCGCCGAACCAGGCCTCGATCGCGTCCGGAGCGAGGAGCGCGAGGAGGCCGAGCCCCCAGGTGAGCCCGAACGAGAAGCCGAAGAACGCGATGAGGCTCCGTACATCCAAGCCTCGGTGGGGCCGAGCCCGCTGCACCCGTGCTGCTGGCGACGCCATGATGCGTGCCTCCTCGACTCGCCCGTTCCGGCTCCGGCCGGCTCCCCAGCCCCCCACGATGCCAGAAGCTCCACCCGCGTGGCAGAGCCACCCGTCCTCTCGCTATCGAAGCGACCACCCGTCTCGGGCGCACCTCGCGACCGGGCGCCTTGCGATCAGGCGCCTCGCGACCGGGCGCCCGATCACGCCAGCGACCTCGCGACCGTGAACCGACGCTGCGACGTCGGCTCGGCCAGCAGCGGATGGGCCGTTGCGCCCGGCGCGGTAGTCGGACTCGGCTGTAGCATGAGAGCGCTGCGAACGCGCCGTCCTAGCGCGGGAGGGAGCGCCGTACGTCAGGATTTCCGTCTGTGCACCGTGTCGTTGGCACCGACCCGCCTACCGCCGCTGCGTCGGCGGCGCCGAGCCTGCCGTGGCTGGGATGGATGCTCGTCCACCGGCTGCTGCTGTTCGCCGCGGTGCAGGGAGCGATCGCGCTCGTGCTCTGGCTCGTCGGCGCGGGTGACGCCTGGCAGCAGAGCATCGCCTGGTGGCCTCTCTCCGCCACGATCACCGGACTGTGCAGCCTCGCGCTGCTGCGGCGGAGCCTTCGTCTCGAAGGCAGCCGCTACCGCGACCTGCTGCGCTTCGATCGCGCGCACCTTCGCGGCGACGTGCGGACCACCCTGCTCCTCGTCGTCGCGGCCGCCGTGCTCGCCCTCGTTCCGAACATCGGCATCGCGGCGCTCCTGTGGGGCGATCCCCTCATCGCCGTCGACATGCTCGTGCGGCCCCTCCCGCTCGCGGCCGCGTGGGCGCTGCTGATCGCGTTCCCGGTCGCGATCGGACTCAGCGAGCTGCCGGTCTACTTCGGCTACGTGCTCCCGCGCCTGCGCCGGCACCTCGGCCGGCACCTGCCGGCGATCCTCATCACCGCCGCCGTGCTCTCCCTGCAGCACGTCGCCCTGCCGCTCGTGCTCGACTGGCGCTTCGTCGTCTGGCGAGCGCTGATGTTCCTGCCGTTCGCGCTCCTCCTCGCGTTCGTCCTCGACCGGCGGCCGCGCCTCCTGCCGTACCTCGTGATCGTGCACATCCTCCTCGACGCCGGCGCCGCCACGCAGGTCCTGCTCGCCTCGTTGCCCTGAGCCTCGTCGAACCCGGACCGTCGCACGTGCTCCCACACCACGACGATGGCACGGTGACCAGAACTCCAGTGATGGTTCGGTCGCAGCGCTATCTTGCCAT
>SKWV01000023.1 GCA_007128755.1 Trueperaceae bacterium | reverse complement strand
TCCACCGACGTCGCCGGCGTCGAGGCGTGCGGGGCGCTCAAGAACGTGATCGCCCTGGCGGCGGGCATGCTCGACGGCCTCGCGTTGGGCGACAACGCCCACGCGGCGCTGCTCACCCGCGGGCTCGCCGAGCTCGTCCGCGTCGGCGCCGCCCTGGGCGGCGAGGCCCGCACGTTCTACGGCCTCGCTGGCGTCGGCGACCTCGTCGCCACGTGCGGGAGCGCCCGCTCGCGCAACCACCAGGTCGGCTGGCGTATCGCCCGCGGCGAGGCCTTGGGGGACGTGCTCGCCGGCGGCCTCACGGCCGAGGGGCTCGCGACCGTGCGGCACGTGGTGGCGTACGGCGAGGCGGCGGGGCTCGACCTCCCCATCAGCCGTGAGGTGTACCGCGTCGTCTACGAGCACAAGCCCGCGCGCGAGGCGATCGAGGCGCTCATGACCCGCGCGCCGCGAGGCGAGTAGCACCAGCGCGTCGGGCCGACGCCCGGCGAGATCGTGCACGCGCGGTAGCATGCGCGCTGGAATGCACGCCATCACAGCTTCGTCCCTCACCAAACGCTACGGTCGCACGGCCGCGGTCGACGCGGTCTCCTTCGAGATCACGCCCGGCGAGATCGTCGGCTTCTTGGGTCCCAACGGCGCCGGGAAGACGACGACCCTGCGGATGCTGGCCGGCCTCATCAGGCCCAGCGGCGGCGAAGGCCGCGTGCTGGGAGCGCGGGTGCCGAGCGCCACCCTGCGGGAGGTCGGCACCATGATCGAGGAGCCGAGCTTCTACCCCTACATGTCGGGGCGCGACAACCTCCGCCACGCGGCGCTCCTGCACGGCGGCGTCCCGCCGCAGCGCATCGACGAGCTCCTCGCGTTCGTGAAGATGGAGAAGGCCGCCACCAAGCGCGTCAAGGCCTACTCGCAGGGCATGCGCCAGCGTCTCGCGCTCGCGCGGGCGCTGCTGTGGCGTCCCAAGGTGCTCCTGCTCGACGAGCCGACGAACGGACTCGATCCCGTCGGCATCGCCGAGATCCGCGAGAACCTCCGCGCGGTGGCGCGCGGTGGCGTGACGATCCTCGTGTCGAGCCACATCCTCGGCGAGATCGAGAAGCTCGTCGACCGGATCCTCGCGATCGAGAAGGGCCGACTCGTGTTCGACGGTCCGCTCGACCGGCTCCTGGCGAGCCTCGACGCCGCCACCGTGCGCTACGTCCTGCGCGCCACCGATGGCGCTCTCCTGCTCGACGCGCTGCGGGGCATGGGGCTGGAGGGCGAGCCCGCGGGGGACGATGGCGCCCTGGTCGACGTCGCGCTCGAGCACGCCGACGAGCTGGTCGGCGAGCTCGTGCGGGCGGGCGTGTCGGTCATCGAGGCGCGGCGCCACGAGGGCGATCTCGAGGACGCCTACCTCCGCCTGGTGCAAGCCGACGCGAGGCCGTCATGAGCGCCTTCGGCCACGTCGTGAGCGCCGAGCTGTTCAAGGTGCTGCGCAAGCGCCGCACGTACGTGGTGGCGGGGCTGTGGTGGGGACTGCTGCCGATCCTCACGCTCACGGCCGGGCAACTGCTGCAGACGAACCTCGGCGGTTCGTTCGTCGACGAGGGCGGCAGCGTCAGCATGGTCGTCCAGGCCGTCGCGAGCCCGTTCGGGCTCGCGCGGATCGCGCTCGTGGGTCCCGCCTACCTGAGCCCGACGTTCTACATCATCGTGGCCGCGCTGTTCGCCGCGCTGCTCATCGGCGAGGAGCGGTCGCAGTCGATGTGGAAGACGGTGCTGGTGGCGCAGCCGAACCGCATGGCGGTGCTCGCCGGCAAGGTCGCCGTGGCGATGATCGTGGTCGCGGCACTCTTGCTCGGTGCCCTGCTCGCCTCCGTGCTCGTCGGCGCCATCGGGATGACGTTCCTCCCCACCACCTGGGCCGGCGAATGGGGAGCCCTGTTCCGCCTGTACGCCGTGCAGTGGACGTTCATGCTCGCCGCCGTCACGTTCTCGTTCCTCATGGTGTTCCTGACCCGCAACGTCGCACTCGGCATGGTGCTGGTGTTCTTCCTCCCGGCGTTGCTGGAGGGCCTCTACTCGCTGTACGCCCTCGCGGTCGGGTTCCAGCCGGTGAACCGCTTGAACGTGTTCTTCCAGACCCTCCAGCTTCGACAGACGCTCGAGGACCTGCCGCGCTACTTCTTCACCAACAACCTCTACTTCCCGGCGCGCTCACCCGTCACCGACCTGATCGCGATCTTCGGCGACATCGACGGGGGCGGCGGGAGCCCGATGGGTGCGATCCCGGGGCTCCTCGGCGGGGGCGTCACCCTCTCCCACGCCGCCCTCGTGATGGTCGGCTACATCGTCGTCTTCGGGACGATCCTCGCGTGGCGGTTCGCGCAGCACGACGTGGACTGAGCGGCGCGGAGACACCCCTCGTCGCGCATGGCGGCGTAGACTCGGACCCCATGGAGCACCCGATCCTCGCCCACCTGCGCGCGCGCATCCTCGTCCTCGACGGGGCGATGGGCACCATGATCCAGCGGGCCGCCCTCGGCGAGGCCGACTTCCGCGGCGAGCGCTTCCGGGACCATCCCAAGGACCTGCAGGGCGCCAACGACGTCCTCGTGCTCACGCGCCCCGACCTGATCGAGCGCATCCATGCCGACTACCTCGCTGCCGGCGCCGACCTCATCGAGACCAACACCTTCAACGCCACGCGCATCGGGCTCGCGGAGTACGGCTTGGGCGCCGACATCGTCGACATCAACGTCGCCGCCGCGCGCCTCGCCCGCCGGGCCGCCGACGCCGCGTCGACACCCGAGCGCCCGCGCTGGGTCGCCGGCGCGATCGGCCCCACGAACCGCACGGCCAGCCTCTCCCCCGACGTCGAGCGCCCGGGGTTCCGCAACGTCTCGTTCGACGAGCTCAAGGACACCTACCGCGAGCAGATCGACGCGCTGGTGACGGGCGGCGTCGACCTGCTGCTCATCGAGACCGTGTTCGACACGCTCAACGCCAAGGCCGCCATCGTCGCGGTCGAGGAGGCGTTCGACGCGCTCGGGCGTCGGCTCCCCGTCATGATCTCCGGCACCATCACCGACGCCTCCGGCCGCACGCTCTCCGGACAGACGCTCGAGGCGTTCTGGACGTCGATCGCGCACGCCGATCTCGCCGCCGTCGGCCTCAACTGCGCGCTCGGTCCCAGCGAGCTGCGGCCCTACGTGGAGGAGCTCGGCCGGCTCGCGCCGACCTTCACGCTCGTGTACCCCAACGCCGGGCTGCCGAACGCGTTCGGCGGCTACGACGAGACGCCGGAGTCGATGATCGACGTGATGCGCGAGTTCCTCGAGGAGGGCTGGGTGAATATCGTCGGCGGCTGCTGCGGCACGACGCCGGAGCACATCGCCGTCTTCGCGGCCGCGGCGCAGGGGCTGGCGCCGCGTGTCCCGCCACCGCCCGACACCAGGCCCCGCTTCGCCGGGCTCGAGCCGCTCGTGATCCGCGACGACAGCAACTTCGTGAACGTGGGCGAGCGGACCAACGTGACCGGCTCGAAGCGCTTCGCGCGCCTGATCCGCGAGGACGACTTCGACGCCGCGCTCGAGGTGGCGCGCGACCAGGTCGAGGGCGGCGCCCAGATCATCGACGTGAACTTCGACGAGGGCCTGCTCGACGGCGTCGCCTGCATGACGCGCTTCCTCGACCTGATGGCGGCCGAGCCCGACATCGCGCGCGTGCCGGTGATGATCGACTCCTCGAAGTGGTCCATCCTCGAGGCGGGGCTCGCGCACCTGCAGGGCAAGGGGATCGTGAACTCGCTCTCGCTCAAGGAGGGCGAGGCGGAGTTCCTGCGCCAGGCGCGCATCGTGCGCCGCTACGGCGCCGCCGTGATCGTCATGGCGTTCGACGAGCAGGGCCAGGCGGACACGTTCGAGCGCCGCATCGCCATCGCGGAGCGCGCCTACCGCCTGCTCGTCGGCGAGGTCGGCTTCGCACCGCACGACGTCATCATCGATCCCAACATCCTCACGGTCGGCACCGGCATCGCCGAGCACGACCGCTACGCCCTCGACTTCCTGGCGGCGACACGCTGGATCAAGGCCAACCTCCCCGGCGCGCTCGTCTCGGGCGGCGTCTCGAACGTGTCGTTCGCGTTCCGCTCGCACGCCCGCGTGCGCGAGGCGATGCACGCGGCGTTCCTCTACCACGCCGTGCGCGCGGGCCTCGACATGGGCATCGTGAACCCGGCGCAGCTCGAGGTGTACGAGAGCGTGCCGCCGGAGCTGCTCGAGCACGTCGAGGACGTGTTGCTCGCGCGCCGTCCCGACGCCACCGAGCGCCTCGTGACCTTCGCCGAGAGCGTCTCCGGTGGCCACAGCGTGCCCCTGCGCGACGTGGCGTGGCGCGACGGGAGCGTCGAGGCGCGCCTGCGCCACGCGCTCGTCCACGGCGTCGCCGACCACGTCGAGACCGACGCCGAGGAGGCGTACCGGGAGCTCGGCAGCGCGCTCGCGGTGATCGAGGGGCCGCTCATGGAGGGCATGAACGTGGTCGGCGACCTGTTCGGCGCCGGGAAGATGTTCCTGCCTCAGGTGGTGAAGAGCGCGCGCGTGATGAAGCGCGCCGTCGCCCACCTCACGCCCTACCTCGAGGCGACGGCCTCGGGCGAGGTCAAGAGCGCCGGCACCGTCGTGCTCGCGACCGTCAAGGGGGACGTCCACGACATCGGCAAGAACATCGTCGGCGTGGTGCTCGGCTGCAACGGCTACCGGGTGATCGACTTGGGCGTCATGGTCGGCACCGACACCATCCTCGAGACGGCGCGCCGCGAGGGCGCGGACGTGATCGGCCTCTCGGGCCTCATCACCCCCAGCCTCGACGAGATGATCGGCGTGGCCCGCGAGATGCAACGCCGCGGCCTCGACACCCCGCTCCTGATCGGCGGGGCGACCACCTCGCGGGTGCACACGGCCGTGAAGATCGCGCCCGCCTACGACGCCCTCACCGTGCACGTGCTCGACGCCTCGCGCGCCGTGGGCGTGGTGTCGCGCGCCATCTCGCCGCGCGCGCGAGACGCGCTGCGAGCCGAGACCGACGAGCAGTACGCGCGCGTCCGGGCGCAGCACGCGGAGCGTCAGGAGACGATCCGGCTGCTGCCGTACCGCGAGGCGCTCCGTCGCGCTCCCGACTGGACGCGCGACCCCGGCGCCTGGGACCACGTCGTCGAACCGCAACGCCCCGGCACCCACGTCCTGCGGCCGGTGCCGCTGACCGAGATCGTCGACCGGATCGACTGGAGTCCCTTCTTCCAGACCTGGGAACTCGCGGGCCGCTACCCGCTCCTGCTCGACGACCCCGTCGTCGGCTCGCAGGCGCGTGAGCTCCACGCCGACGCGCTCGCGATGCTCGACAGGATCGTGAACGAGGGCTGGCTCGAGGCGCGAGCCGTGTTCGGCATCTACCCCGCCGCGAGCGACGGCGACGACGTGGTGATCCACGCCGCCGACGGCGGCGAGCGGATGCGGCTGCCGATGCTCCGGCAGCAGGCGGCGAAGCGCCCGGATCAGCCCAACCTCTCGCTCGCCGACTACGTCGCGCCCCGCGGCTTGGGCGTGCGCGACTGGATGGGCGCCTTCGCCGTGTCGATCCACGGCGCCGAGGCTCGCGCCGCGGCGTTCGAGCGGGAGCACGACGACTACCACGCGATCATGCTCAAGGCGCTCTCGGACCGGCTCGCCGAGGCGCTGGCCGAGCAGCTGCACGAGCGCGTGCGCACGGAGTTCTGGGGGTACGCGCCCGACGAGCGGCTCTCGGTGGAGGCCCTCATCGCCGAGCGCTACCGCGGCATCCGTCCGGCGCCGGGCTACCCCGCCTGCCCGGACCACACCCTCAAGGTGCGCCTCTTCGACCTGCTGGACGCGTCCGGCGCGACGGGCGTCGCGCTCACGTCGTCGCTCGCGATGACGCCGGCGTCGGCCGTGTCGGGCTTCTACCTGGCGCACCCGGAGTCGCGCTACTTCGGAGTCGGTCGCATCGGCCGCGATCAGGTCGAAGCCTATGCCCGGCGCGCCGACACGACGCTGGACGATGCCGAACGGTGGCTGGCGCCCGCGTTGGCCTACGATCCCGCCGCGGCGGCGGTCGCGATCTCCTAGGGGCGGCCGGTCAGGCGAGGAGGTCGCCGAGCCAGTCGCCGATCGCGACGCGGATCGGCATGAAGTAGAGGTCGGCGTCGTGCTCCTCGCCGAAGCGCACGACGTCGGCCGCGAAGCGCTGGTGCCACGCCAGGGTCGGCTCGAAGCCGTTCGGGAAGACGGCCCGGTTGCGCGCCGTCCAGTAGCGCATCGACCGGACCGACGTGACGCTGGTGACGCCCCAGAAGATCGGCACGCTCGGGAGCAGGTCGCGCCACGCGCCCATCAGCCGCAGATCGAAGAAGGGCTGCGTGAAGAACCCGTCCGCACCCGCCTCGAGCTTGCGCAGGGCGTAGTCGCGCTCCGGGGCGATGCCCTGCCGGTAGGGGTCGAGCGCGGCGTAGATCGTCCAGTCGGGATGCTCGCGCCGGAGCTTGGCGATGACCTCGAGGCTCGAGGCACCGGTGACGGCGTGGCGCATGTCCACGGGCGGATCGCCCTGCACCACGATCACGTGGCTGATGCCCGCCGCCCGGACCCGCTCGGCCGGTCGCCACGGCCGCGCCAGGTGCATGTCCATGGCGCGCAGGTGCGGTACGGCCATGAGGTCACGCCCGGCCAGCCGCGCGTGCTCGCGCGCCACCAGCGCGGCGTCCCAGGAGCGCAGGTCGAAGCGCAGCAGGTCGGGCAGGTTGGTGATGGCGACGCGTGGGCCGAGGCAGAGGGCCTCGTCCACCTGCGACCGGAGGTCGGTCGCGTCGCGCGGCACCAGTTCGATCGAGACGCGCATGGGCGGCATCATAGCCTCCCTGCCCCGCGCTCCGGTCTTCGCTACGACGCCGAGATCCGCCCCTCGTCAGTCCCGCTCGCTCGCCTCGCCCTCGTCCGGGTGCTCGACGCGGCGGTCCGCCGTGGTGGCCGTCCAGTGGAGCAGGCCACCGATGGCGAGCAGGAAGAGCGCGGTGCCGATCGGGCTGCCCCGGAAGACGTCCAAGCCGATCACCTGATCGCCCAAGCCCACGATGCCCACGACCGCGCCGATGAGCAGGAACAGCCGAGCCATGCCGAGGTAGACCTTGCGAGCCGCGTCCGTCACGCGCGCGGAAGCTCCACCCGGTAGAGGTC
>SKWV01000260.1 GCA_007128755.1 Trueperaceae bacterium | reverse complement strand
TGGTGCTCGAGGACCGCGTCGACGCCGCCCTCGCAGCCTGGCGGGACGCCGGGTTGGACGTCGACGCCATCGACCGGGGCGTCCGCATCCGCTACGCCGATGCCTCGCTCCTGGGGCCCGACGTCCCGGTCCTGATCGCCACGACCACCGATCCCGACTTCGAGCTGGAGCTCCTCGTGCATCCCGACCTCTTCGACCGGTACCCGGGGGCGCTGGTGTACGCGCTCGGCGTGGCGCTGGGCGGCGCGCCCGGCGAGGGCGCGCTGGACCCGCGGCAGCGGCCGGGCGACGCGCGTGCGCCGACCGCCGAGGAGGTCGCCGCGCTCGCCGAGGAGCGGGCTGCCGATCCGGCCGACCTGAACCGAGACGGGGTCGTCGACTTCGAGGACCTGCTCATCCTGACCGATCGCTTCGGGGAGCGCGGGATCAACCTCCCTGGCGACTTGACCGGCGATGGCGTCATCGACCAGGCGGACCTCGAGGTGCTGCGGGAGCGCTACACCTTCACCCCGTTGAGCACGACACCGCCCGTCGCCCCCAGCGCGCCCGCCGCGCCGGGAACACTACCGGCCGTCCCCGCCCCGATACCGGCGCCGCCTCCTGGCGACGCTCCCGAGGGCGCCGAGCCCGAAGGCGCGGCCGAGGCCGGTGACGAGCCCGACGACTGGGACGACGGTTGGAACGACGACTGGGACGACGAGTACCGGGACGACGACTGATACCGTCCAGCCCGGAGCGAAGATGCCCGG
Source organism: Trueperaceae bacterium (assembly GCA_007128755.1). GTDB lineage: Bacteria > Deinococcota > Deinococci > Deinococcales > Trueperaceae > SKWV01. Next base: position 6,490 of record SKWV01000260.1, on the reverse strand, counting down.
GGCCGCGCGCGATGGCTGCGTTCGTCCGCGCCGGCGCGCAGCGCGCGTGCCGAAGGGCGCCCTAGAGCGCGTCGATCGCCTCGGCCAACGCGACGTCGGCGGCCGTGACGGTGTTGCCGGCGTCGTGGGTGCGGAGTCGCAGCACGACGCGGTCGTACACGTTGTGGATCTCGGGATGGTGAGCGTGCCGCTCGGCGAGGAGCGCGACGCTGCCGAGGAAGCCGAACGCCTTCACGAAGGAGCCGAAACGGTACTCCTTGACGAGCGCGTCCTCATCGTGTCGCCAGCCGTCGAGCCGCGCGAGGGCGGAGCCGAGCTCGGTCTCTGACAAGGGTGTCGTCATCAGCATCTCCTCCAGACGTGCACGCGCGCCTGCGGGCCGCCCCGCGCGATCGGTTCCTCGGTCACGGTGTGCTCAACGCGGCTGCACCGCGAGGATCGGGCGCTCGCGCAGGAAGAGTACCGCGAGTTCCTGGTCGCTGCGGGCACAGATGAGCGTACCGCCGGCGACGTTCTCGACCAACAGGTCGCTGAACGAGCCGATGACCGAACCGGGCAGCATCACGACGAGCTGGTCAGGAGCTCCGCGGGTGCGACCGCGGTACTGCCGGACCGTCAGCTTCAGCTTTCCGAGCTCGACCGTGATGGGCTCGCCGGTCAGGTTGTGCACGGCTCCCAGGCTGTCTTCCTCGCGGTCGAGCAGCCCGGCGAGGTCGACCGCCTCGACGCTGAGCGTCGTCATGAAGCGCTCCACGAGCGCGAGCACGATGTGGTCCGCCAGCGCGACGCTGGCGGCGCGTGCCGCGCCGCGCAAGAGGCCCTCGATCGCCTCGCGCCGGTTCGGCGCCCGCGACGTGATGGACCCGGCCGTGGTGATCGCGCGCCGGACGAGCTCGTCGGGCGCTCCCGTCGGCACGTCGGCGATCCCGCGCAACATGGCGATGAGATCCTCCTGCCGTTCGTGGCTGAGCACGAAGAAGGCCGCCAGGCCCTCGGCCACCCGGGCGGCCAGCGAACGCCCCTCGTCGCGGAAGCGCAGGTGCACGTAGTCGCCCTCGACGTCCACCAGCAGGCGGCCCCGATCGAGCTTGAGATCCATGTGGGGCTCGAGCCCGTGGGGCGCCTCGTTCACGAAGAACGTTCGGCTCGCGCCCGTCCCCATCACCGCGACCTCGTGACCACCGATCGTGAACCGCACGGGGCCGGTGATGCGCAGCGTGACGGCGTCCGCCCCTGCAGGGACGCGCTCCCAGCGCAGCGCTGGGTTGACCGCGAAGAGCACCCCACCCGCCAGCCGCGGACCGGGCGCGCGCCCGCCCACGCGGGCGGGCAGATGCCGCTCGAGCCGCTCGACGACGGCCGAGGCGGCGGCGAGGGTATGCGCGACGTCGCGCTGGAACGTCTGTCGCTGGTGCCGCTCGAAGGCGACCACCTCGGCCAGCCTCTGGTCGAGATCCCGGCGCACGATCGCCTTCTGCTGCTCGGGCAGGCGCTCCTTGGCGATCTCCTGCAGCGCCGTGCGCAGCTCCTTGCTGGTGGGTCCACGGCGCACGATCGGCGAGAAGCGGCCGGCGTACGGATCGTTGGCCACCGCCATCAACGCCTGCCGGACGTACGACAGCGCGCTCGCCTCGGGGACCTCGAGCTGGGGGAACGTGCCGCGGCCGTGACCGAGCGACATGACGAGGTCGATGAGCTCGCGCGCGAGTTCGGAGAGACTATCGATGTCGGACAACGAGATGAGCGGGTCCTCGCGCTCGGGCAGGGGCTCGCGCACGGTGAACGAGCGCAGGTTGACGTCGGTGGCGAAGCTCGTCTGCTCCGCGTAGTGCTGCAGGTTCCGCAGCGTCGCGAACACCAGACGCGGCGTGATCCGGTCACGCTCGGCACGCCAGCCGGCCGACAGGCGCAGCACGACGTCATCGAGCTCCTCCCACCAGACCCGCTCGGCGAGGCGCTGCAGCACGCCCTGCTCCTCGCGGACGGCCTGCGACATCTCGACGGGCGCGACCTCCTCGACCGACAGCGCCTCCTCGTCGCTCTCGCCGTCGAGCCGGAGCGTGTCGAGGTCTGCGCGGTACACCGAACCGCGCGTCGGCAGGTCGCCGATCGCTCGCAGCCGTCGGGCGACGTCGGCGAAGCGCTCGCGCTCGTCGGCCCCCAGCGCGTCACTCCCCTTCGACACGACGTCATGGAGCTGCCACATGCTCGTGATCCCGCCACGGACATGTTTGCGACCGACGAGCGCGTCGATCTTGAACTCGAGCAGTTCGAGGGCCAGGCTCTCCATCGCCAGCATCGGAGCAGTGTAGCGGAAGCGCGCCCTAGCGGGTCGTGAAGGAGGTCGCACGTGGGCCGCTGCCGCTTCGTCACAGACGAGGCTCGTGCCGCAGCGTCCCTTGACGCTACCGGAGCCCTCGGTCATGATGGCGAAGTACCGCGCTCGGGGGGGGTCGCGGCGCACCGGAAGGAGCCACCAAGTGCCTCACATCATCGCTGAACCCTGCATCGGCGTCAAAGACCAGGCGTGTGTCGACGTCTGCCCCGTCGAGTGCATCTACGAAGCCGAAGACCAGTTCTACATCCACCCCGAGGAGTGCATCGACTGCGGTGCCTGCGTGCCGGCATGCCCGGTCGACGCGATCTTCGTCGAGGAAGACACGCCCGAGCAGTGGGTCTCGTTCATCAAGAAGAACTACGAGCTCTCTGGTCTCTAGCGCGCTCCGGGCGCGCTCGTCGCTCCGGGCGTAGGCGCACGACGCGCGGGTGACGCCCGGCTCTCACGGTGGCTCGCCCGCTCCCGCCGCCAATCGCTCGAGCACGTCGACCAACACGTCGATCGCTCGCAGGTACTCGGCCACGCCGACGTGCTCGTCGGGGGTGTGGTCGAGCGCGGCGTCTCCGGGGCCGTACGCGAGCATCGGCACGTGCCAGTGCGGCGCGACCACGTTCATGTCCGACGTCCCGGTCTTCAGGGTGAGGCGAGGCGTGCCGCCGTGGCGCCTGATCGCCGTTCGGAACGCGCGCGTGAGCGCCGTGTCGCGCGGGCCGCGGTAGGCGCGCTCGCTCGCGCCGGCGGCGATGGTGAGGCTCGCTCCGTCGGGGAGGGCGACCGACCGGGTCGCGCTCCGCACCCGGGCTTCGGCCGTCTCGGGCGGGCAGGCGAGCGGGAGCCGCAGCCCCACCACGGCGTGCGCCCAGGCATGCAGGCCGTCTCCCCCGCTACCGAGCTCGAGGAGCGCCGCCTGCACGGCGTCGAACACGCCCGGCGCCTCGCTCGCTTCCTCGCGGGCCCAGGCGTCCACCGCCTGCCACGCCGCCACGACCAGCTCCGGCGCCGTGGGCTCGTCGCGAGCCGAGTGGGCCAGCGACCGCCGAGCCTCGATCCGTAGCACCAGACGTCCCTTGTAGCCGAGCGTGACGGCGTCCCAGCCCGAGGGCTCGCCGATCACGACGAGGTCGGGAGGCTCCTCGCTCGCGACCGCGTGCCGCGCGCCGCGGCTCGTGGGCGCCTCCTCCTCCACCGCGCCGACGAGACGGACCGTGAGGCCCTCCTGGGCAGCGTCCGAGAGGCGGCTCGCGGCGACGATCATGGCGCAGAACGGGCCCTTGGCGTCGACGGCGCCGCGCCCGTGGATCACGCCGTCGGCGTACCGGACGGGCCACCAGCCCGCGACGGTGTCGATGTGCCCCAGCATGATCACGCGCCGCGGGCCGTGGCCGACGCTGGCCACGGCGTTGCCCGCAGCGTCGAGGCGCGCGTCCGGCGCGAAGCGCGACAGCGCGTCGCGGAGGAAGGCCGCCACGGCACCCTCCTCGCCGGATGGGCTCGGTCGCCCCACCGCGCCCACGAGCAGCGCGATCGCCTGCGCGTCGTCCAGTCCGGCCGCGGGCACGGTCGCGCTACGCCGCCAGGACGCGCCCGAAGCGCGCGACGACCTCGTCGACCTCCGCCTCGCTGATGACCAGGGGCGGCACGAAGCGGATGACGGTCGCGCCGGCGTTGATCGTCAGCACGCCCTGCTCGCGCAGCGCGGCGATGACGGGCGCCACCTTCTCCTTGAGCTCCACGCCCACCATCAGGCCGAGGCCGCGCACCTCGCGGACTCGGTCGCTGCCGAGCGCCAGGATCCCGCTTCGCAGCCGCTCGCCCATGGCGGTCGCGTGCGCGAGCAGCCCGCGTTCCTCGATCTCCTGCAGCACGGCCAGGCCGGCGGCGGCGGCGAGCGGGTTGCCACCGAAGGTCGTGCCGTGGCCTCCGGTCGGCATCGCCGCGGCGACGCGCTCGCTCAGCGCCAGCACGCCGATCGGCACGCCGCCGCCGAGGCCCTTCGCGAGCGTGACCATGTCGGGGACGACGGAGGCGTGAGCGCTGGCCAGGAAGCGACCGGTGCGGCCGGCGCCGCACTGGATCTCGTCGAACGCGAGGAGCGCGCCGTGAGCGTCGGCGAGCTCGCGAGCGCGCCGCAGGTACGCGTGACTGGCCACGTGGATGCCGCCCTCGCCCTGGATCGGCTCGAGCCAGATGAGCGCGGTCTCGTCGGTGACCGCCGCCTCGAGCTCGCCGACGTCGTCGTAGCGCACGAAGTCGACCGGCACCGCCAGCGGCTCGAACGGTTCGCGGTACTTCGGCTCCCAGGTCATCGCCAGCACGCCCAGGGTGCGCCCCGCGAAGCCGCGCTTCGCCGCGACCACGCGCCGGCGGCCGGTGGCGGCGAACGCCCACTTGAGCGCCGCCTCGTTCACCTCGGCGCCGGAGTTGGCCATGTAGAGGCGCGTCAACTCGTTCGGCAGCTGCTCGGCGAGCGCCGCGAGGAAGCTCGCGCGCACGTCGTTGCCGAGGTTCTGCGGGCACACGATCAGGCGTGACGCCTGCTCCGAGATGGCCCGTGCCAACCTGACGTTGGCGTGCCCGACGCTGGCCACGGCGATGCCCGCCAGGCAGTCGATGTACTCGCGGCCGTCGGCGTCCCAGAGGCGGGCGCCGTCGCCGCGGACGAAGGCGATGTCCGGGGCCCACAGCCCCGGGCCGTGGGCGGCCTCGGTGCGTAGGATCGTGCTCGTGTCGGCGTGGGGTGTGGCGGCTTGCGACATGGCTTCCTCCGTGGGTGACGCGCTCACGCGATGACGGTACCGCGTCCGGCGAGGGCCGAGGTGATGGGCTGGGCGATCCGCGCGTCGCCCAGCACGACGCGGCCCACGCCGCCGGCGACGGCCTCGGCGGCACCGAGGAGCTTCTTCTTCATGCGCCCCTCGGCCAGGTGGAGCGATTCCAGCACGTGCTCGGCGTCCACGCGTGCCACCAGGCTCGCCTCGTCCGGGAACGCCGCGAGCAGGCCCGGGACGTTCGAGAGCACGACGAGCGTCGCCGCGCCGAGGGCCACGGCGACGGCGGCGGCGGCGCGGTCGCCGTCGACGTTGACCGCCACGCCCTCGAAGCTCGCGCCCGGCGGCGTGAGCACCGGCAGGTAGCCGCCGTGTAGCAGCAGCTCGAGCAGGTGCGTGTTGACGCGCTCGACCGTGCCCGTGTGGTCGCCGCGAAGGAGCACGGTCTTGCCGCCCTGGACGCTGCGCACGGTGCGCTTGTGGGTGCCCTCGAACAGCCGCCCGTCGAGCCCGGAGAGCCCCACGGCGGGAACCTCCAGGCGCTGCAGGCGTTCGACGATGCCCTTGTTGACCTTGCCGCAGTACACCATCTCGAAGATCTCGAGCGCGGCGCGATCGGTGTAGCGGCTGGTGTAGCCGCTGGGGCTCGTCACGAAGCGCGGCGGCTGCCCGAGCGACTCGGCCAGGCGGTTCGTCTCCGCGGAGCCGCCGTGCACCAGCACGATGGGCCGGCCGGCGCGCCAGTGCGTCGCCACGTCCTCGCACACGGCGCCGAGATCGATGCCCTCGGCGCCGCCGACCTTGACCACCACGAGCTCGCCCACACCCGTCACGACGCCTCCCCGCCGCCGGCGCGCACGCGCGCCAGGGCCCGCTGCCAGACACCTCGGGCGGTGCGCCCCAGGCCGCGCGGCAGCTGCAGCGAGCGCACGTCGAGGTAGGCGAGGAAGCGCGTCGCGGCGGCCTCGAGGTCGTCCACGAGGCCCGGCGGCGGCCGTGCGGGATCGACGTCGCGCTCCCAGAACCAGGCGTGCAGCACGAGCGTGTCGCCGCGGGTGCGGGCGTCGAAGCGCGCGACGAAGCGCTCCCCCCACAGCACCGGCAGCACGTAGTACCCCCAGCGGCGTGCGGCCTCGGGTTTGTAGACCTCCCAGACGTACTCGAAGCCGTAGAGCTGCTCCACCGCCTTGCGGTCCCAGACGAGCGGGTCGAGCGGAGCGACGAAGCGCGCGCCCGCCGGCCTCGGCCCATCGAGCGCGGCGAGCGCCTCCGGGACGGCCAGGTAGCTGGTCCCCTCGACGTCGACCGCGCACAGCTCCCCGGAGCGCACGAGCTCCCGGGCGGCGGCGGCGCGCTCGCGGCGCCCGGCGGGCATGTACCAGAC
>SKWV01000202.1 GCA_007128755.1 Trueperaceae bacterium | reverse complement strand
GGTGGGGTTCCGGCGACGATCGACGCCGGCGTACGTCACGCCGGGTGGTAATCTACGATGCGTGATATCGTCGCGTCGTGGGACGATCCGCGGCGACCATCGTGCGCAGCAGCCGCCAGGCAGCGGGCCTGACGCAAGCCGAGCTCGCGCGACGCGTCGGCACACGACAGAGTGCCATCAGTGCCTACGAGCACGGGAAGCGCGAGCCGAGCGTCTCGACGCTCGCGAGGATCGTCCACGCCACTGGCAGCACCCTCGTTCTCGATGTGGCGGCGGACGACGTGTCCGCGGCCGCTGCCGGGCCCCGGCTCGACCAACGGCTTCGGCAACGGCGCGAGGCGGTGATCGCGGCCGTCGCCGCGCATGGCGGCTCCAACGTGCGGGTGTTCGGCAGCGTGGCTCGTGGAGAGGAGCGTGCCGGAAGCGATCTGGACCTCCTGATCGATCTCCCGGAACGGACCGGGATCCTCACGCTGGGTGCGATCGCGCGCGATGTCGGGCGCCTCGTCGGGGCCGACGTCGACGTGGTCCCGGCGTTCGCGCTGCGCCCCGCCTTCCGTGCCAGGATCCTCGCCGAGGCCGTGCCCTTATGAGTCCGACTCGTAGTGCGCGACAGCGACTCGCCGACGTCCTGCTCGCCATCGAAGCCATCGGCGAGCATCGGGATCGCGGCCCACTCGACGATCCACTGGTGTTCGACGCGGTCCGCATGCGCCTCGTCGAGATCGGAGAGGCAGTCGGAACGCTCCCCGACGACGTCCTACGGAACGAGCCGTCGATCCCGTGGAAGGAGGTCGCCGGCATGCGCCACGAGCTCGCGCACCCCTACTTCGACACGGCGGGTGGCATCATCGAAGCGACGATCGACGACGACCTACCGGTCCTCGCGGCGGCTGTGGAGCGGCTGCTCGCGAGCACGGTGGAATGAGATGGGTCGCTCGTTCGCGGCTTCCCTGGGCAGCGGTGTAGCGGCTTCACGGCAAGCCCGCGAAGAACGCGGCGATCGCCCGTGCGGCTCCGCCCGGCCATGTGTGGGGGTAATACCGCCCCCCGGGGCCCGTTGCATCGTCGTGCAGGCACCACACGACGGGATGCGCGACGTCGTCGCCTCCGTAGCGACGGCATCGCAGGTCGGCCAGCGCCGGCTGCGCGGTCGGGCCGGCGGGGGCTTCGGCGAGATCGTTCGTCGCTCGGAATGCGTCACGTACCTGCTCACCCGCAACGACGGGCACGAGCCGGTCGTCCGGGTGGTGGAGGATCAACGCGGCGGTGCGCCCGACGCAGGGGCCTCCCTGGACTCCCCCCGCGACCGACGCGACGCCCCTGATCCGGTCCCCGAGGTGGCAGGCGACGTCGTTGGCGAAGGACGCTCCCAGGGAGTGCCCGACGACGAAGACGCGATCCACGTCGATGCAGTGGTCGCTCCCGAAGTCGTCGATGATCGCGTCGACCAGCGCGAAGTCGCGCAGCCGATCGGGCGCGTCGCCGGGAGCGCTCCAGCCGAACGTTCCAGAGCCCGCCGGCAGCGCGTGCGGGTACACGATGATCGCCTCGGGCAGCGCGGCATCGAGGCCGAAGTAGCGCCGCGCCTGCTCCGCGTCGTTGGTGCGGCCGTGGAAGGCGATCACCAGGTCGCGCGGCGCGGCACTCGCGCTCGTCGGCACACGGGCCGAAACGGTCCGGTCCCCCACGAGCAGACGTTCGGAGAGCGGTGGAACCTCCGATACGGAACAGGCGGAGGAGGGTCTGGACGAACGATCGCCGCGGACCACGCTCGCTTCGACGCTCGCATCGACGCGTGGCGCGCACGCGACGAGCAGCAGGACGAAGCAGACGAGCACCCTGGGCACGGTGGCGAAGGCGTCGAGGCTCTGCCGTCGTAGGCGAGAGGAGGAGTGCGGCACGCCTAGAGCGTAGCGTCTCCTGCGCGATCCACTGGTGCAGCACGGTCGACCTAGTGCGAGTCCTTCAGGGCCTCCAACGCCGCGCGATCCTTGAGGACGAACCAGCCACGGCCACTGTCGACGAGTCCGCGGCGCCGAAACGCGCTCAGGACCCGGTTGACGCTCTCGGGCGTCGTGCCGCTCATCGCGGCGAGGTCGACTTGCGTGAGCGCCGCTTCGAGCCGCGTCCCGGCGGGTCCCACCTCACCGAACTTCGCCGCCAAGCGCAACAGCGTCGCCGCGACCTGCGCCTCGACGGCCAGGGTACTGAGGGCATGGACGGTCTGCTGGGCGTCACGCAACCGCTGCGACGTCAGCGCCAAGGCGTTGAGCGCCACGAGCGGCACGTCGTGCAGGATGCGCTCGAAGGTCTCCGCGGAGAGGGCCAAGACGCAGCCGGCCGTCACCGCCTGCGCGTCGTACGTGTACGCGTCGTCGCCAAGCGCGGGCGCACTGCCGAAGAACTCCCCGGGCCCGAACAGGTCGAGCACCACCAGCCGACCGTCCGACGCGTGCTCCATCAGCTTCACCTGGCCCGTGGCGATCACGAACAGGCTCTCGGCCGGCTCGCCCCACCTGAAGACGAGCTCCCCGGGCTGGACGGCCCTCGCCCTGCAGCGCGCGTTGACACCCTCGATCTCGTGGTCCTCGAGGCCACGGAAGAGCGGTGTACGCGCCAGCATCGTCAGCCGCACGTCGACCGAGCACGCCGCCGCACCTTCTGACGTGCCGTCCGACGCGCCGACGGGTTGCGTCACGCCGTCGCCCTCAGGCATCCGCTGGTGGTGCCTACGACACACATGGATCGATTCTAGCGGTGCGATGTCGCGTCTCACGTGAGCCGGTCGCCCAGCGGGACGACACCGCTCGTTGGGCGGGCGCGTGACGACGTTCGGGCCAGCGTGCGCACTCATGCTCACCCCCGCGTCAGCCGCAACGCGTTCGCGATCACCAGCAGCACCGAGGCCTGATGCACCAGCATGCCGCCCGCCATGTGGACCTCTCCCGCCAAGACGCCCGCCAGCAGCCCCGCGACGGTGACGAGGGCGATCGCGACGTTCTGGCCGATCACGCGACGGGTCGTGCGCGCGAGGCGCACCGCCTCGGCGAGCTTGCCGAGGTCGTCCGTCATGAGTGCGACGGGCGCCGTCTCGAGCGCGACTCGTGTGCCGGCCGCCCCCATCGCGACGCCGACGTCCGCCGCGGCGAGCGCGGGGGCGTCGTTCACACCGTCCCCCACCATCGCCACCACCTCGCCCTCACGCTGCAGACGCTCGATGAAGCCCAGTTTCGCGTCCGGCAGCAGCTCCGCGTGAACCTCGTCGATGCCAGCCTCGCTGGCGATCGCCGCGGCGGTGCCCGAGGCGTCGCCGGTGAGCATCACGAGCCGACGGATCCCGAGCGCACGGAGTGCTGCGATCGCCGGACGGGCCGATTCGCGCAGGGTGTCGCGGATGCCGAGGACGCCGATGGTCACGCCGTCGACCGCCACGGCGACCGCCGTCCGCCCCTGCTCCTGCAGCGTGGCGATGGCGCGCGCGGCATCGACCGTGCTCGGCACCCCCAGTTCGCTCAGGAGCGCGATGCTCCCGACGATCACGTGACGCCCCTCCACCGTCGCCCGGACGCCGAGACCGGTGAAGCTCTCGAACCGCTCGGGGTACGGGAGTGGGCCGGCCCCGCTCGAGGCCTCGAGGATGGGTCGAGCGAGCGGGTGCTCGGAGCCCATCTCCGCGCTCGCCGCCCAGCGGAGCACGTCGTCGCGGGCCGCGTTCGGATCGCGTGCCGGTGCTCTGGCGGCCACGAGGGCCGGGTGCAGCGCGATCACCTCGGTGAGCACCGGTCGCCCCGTCGTCAGCGTCCCGGTCTTGTCGAACACCACCGCGCTCAGGTGCCCCGCTCGCTCGAGATGTTCGCCCCCCTTGAGCAGGATGCCTCGCCGGGCGGCGCGCCCGATGCCCGCCACCACGGCGACGGGCGTGGCGATCACGAGGGCGCCCGGGCAGCTGATCACCAGCAGCGTGAGCGCGACGTGTGCATCGCGCGTGGCGGCGAACACTACCGCGCTCAGGAGCATCATCGCGGGGGTGTAGACGCGCGCGAAGCGCTCGATGAACCGTTGGCTGGGAGCCTTCGCCTCCTGTGCCTCCTCGACGCGGCGGATGATGCGTGCGAGCGTCGTGTCGGCGCCGACGCCGGTGGCGCGCACACGCAGCGCGCCGTGGCTGATCGTGCCGGTGTAGACGCCGTCGCCGACGTTCCGGTCGACGGGTAGCGGTTCCCCCGTGATGCTGCTCTCGTCGACCGCAGCCTGTCCCGACACGACCTCGCCGTCGACCGGGATGCGCCCGCCCGGCTTGACGATCACCGTGTCGCCGACGGCGACCTCGAACGGCGATACGACCTCCTCGCGGCCGTCACGCAGGACCGTCGCCGTGTCGGGCGTGAGGTCGAGGAGCGCTCCGAGCGCCCGCCGCGTGCGGACGAGCGAGCGCGCCTCGAGGAATGCACCAAACGTGAACAGGAACGTGACCGCGGCGGCCTCCCACACCTCACCGATCGCCACGGCCCCGACCGCGGCCACCGTGACCAGCAGCTCGATCGTCACGTCGCGCCGGAGCAGGCCCGCCACCGCGCGGCGGGCGATGTCCGAGCCGGCCACGAGCGCCGCCACCACGAGCAGCGAGTCGGCCACGACCGGCGCGTCGAGGAGGAACCGCGCCGCGAGCGCGAGGAGGAGCAGGATCCCGCTGGCTGCCATGAGCAGGCGCTGGCGGCGGACGGGATCCAGCAGGGCGTTCAGAACGGCGACGGCCGGGAACGGTAGCCCGACCGCCGCACCGTTTCGACGAGGGACTCGACGCTCGCGTGCGCCGGATCGTGCTCCACCTCGATCCGGCCGGTACCGACATGGACCGCGGCGTCGTGCACCCCGGGCATCGTCTTCAGGGCACCCTCGATCTTCGTCACGCACGAGGGGCAACTGAACTCATCACTTCGCAGGATCGTCTTCATGACGTGCCTCCCTCTCGGCAGCAGACTAGGTCGCTTCGTCGCCCGTCACCTTGATGCACGTCAAGGTCGGGGTGGTCGGTGCCGGATAGCCTCGTCCGAGAAGTGGAGGTGGGTCCGTGGAGATCGTCATCGCGTACGGCAGCACGTTCGGCGACACGGCCGACGCTGCCCGCCACATCGCGCGGGAGCTCTCGGAGTGGCTCGGGCGTCCGTTACCGTGTGTCGACGTCGCCACGGCCGACCTCGATCGCCTCGCCGAGGTCGACGTGCTCGTGGTCGGGTGCTCGACGTGGCACACCGGTGACCTGCAGGCCGACTGGGAGGTCGCCCACCCGCGCCTCGCGACGCTCGAGTGGTCGGGCACACGCGTCGCGTTCTTCGGCCACGGCGACCAGTACGGCTACCCCGACACGTACCTCGACGCCCTCGGCATCCTCGCCGATACGTTCACGGCGCGCGGCGCCACGCTCGTCGGCGCATGGCCCACTTCGGGGTACGAGCACGCTCGATCACGCGCGGAGCGCGGCGGGCACTTCGTCGGCCTGGGGCTCGATGCCGACAACCAGCCTGAGTTGAGCGCAGGGCGCATCGCCCGCTGGTGTGCGGCGCTCGTCGTCGAGCTCGCATCCTCCGCCAGCTAGAAGACGATGACCTTGTCCGCCTCGGCACCGAGTTCGTTCATGGCTCGAGGGTGGGGCGGATCGGGGCGATGGCGGACGGGCGGACCGCGTGTCTACACCTCCTTCCACGCGAGGATGGTGACCACGAGGAGCGCGACCCCCACGAGGACCACGGCGTTGGACAGGCCGGCCAACCCGAGTCCCGCGATGATGGCGCCGAGCGCGTACCCGCCGTCGCGGAAGAAGCGGTAGATCCCCAGGGCGGTGGCGCGTTCGGCGGCCGGAACCCGATCGGCGACGAGGGCGATCAGGGTGGGGTAGACCATGCCGGTGCCGAGGCCGAGCACCGCGGCAGCGGCCAGCAGGGCGGCGAACGACGGCGCGCTCCCGAGCAGCACGAGGCCGGCCGCCTGCAGCAGCATCCCCGTCAGGACGAGGCGCCGCCGCCCGACGCGGTCCGAGAGCGGCCCGAACACGATCTGCCCCGACGCCCAGACGAGCGGATAGAGGCCAGCCACGGCGCCGACCTGAGCCAGGTCGAACCCCCGGGCCGCCATCATCAGCGGAAGCGCCAGCCAGACCAGGCCGTCCTTGAGGTTCGTGGCGGTGCCCAGGAGGCTTGGCACCCCGACGCCGGGGACCCAACGCAGGGGCGCGGGTTTCGACGTCGGCGCGGTCTCCGGGACGAGGAAGCTGAGCAGCAGGCCGAGGATCGAGACCGCGATCCCCAGGTAGAACGGCTCGGGCCGCAGTCCGTAAGACGCGGCGATCACGCCGGTCAGGAACGCGAGCAGGCTCACGCCGAGGTAGCCGGCGAACTCGTTCACGCCGGCGGCGAAGCCGCGCCGCGACGCCGGGACCACGTCGACCATCATGTTGACGGTCATCGACCAGGTGAGCGCCTGGTTCACACCCAGCAACACGTTGGCGGCGATGATCCACTCCCACGACGGCGCCCAGATGAGCAGCAGCGGAACGGGCAGCCCGAGGATCCAGCCGAGCAGCAGGACGCGGCGGCGGCCGACGCGGTCGGCGAGCGCACCGGCGAAGAGGTTGAACAGTGCCTTGCTGATGCCGAAGCTGATGACGAACGCCGCCAAGGCGCTGCCCTGCTCGACGCCGAAGACGTCGCTGCCGAGCAGCGGCACCACGGTGCGTTCGAGGCCGACCATGCCACCGACCAGGAGGTTGATGAGCGCGAGCAGCCAGAACGCGCCCGGGATGCGCGCCGGCGACCGGCTGACCGCCGGGGACGGCGACGGCGGCGGTCCTCGACCGGCTCGCGGAGTCATGCAGTCAACCTACCCCCGATCGCGTCTCCGTGGGCGCTCCCGATCTCGCCGCCGCGATCGTCCGCCATGACCTCACCCTCGCACGCACGAACGCGTGCCCCGAGGACTACGATGGGTGGGACGGTCCGGTGCCCGGCGCGCAGCGCTTCTCCCGTAGCGCCGCCCCGATGTTGGACCCGTTCCGGAGGCCCGACGTGAGAGCCCTCCACCTCTCCACCCGCCTGCACGGCACCGACGGCGTGAGCCTCGAGGCTCGCAAGGTCGCCGACGCGTTGGGGGGGTTCGGGTTCGCGCCGTTCGTGTGCGCAGGAGAGATCGACCGTCGCGACCCCGACGCCTACCTCGTGAGCGAGATGCACTTCGAGGACGCCGTCGC
>SKWV01000029.1 GCA_007128755.1 Trueperaceae bacterium | reverse complement strand
GGCCGCGACGGCGGCGGCCGCCGCGCTGCTGGCGGGCCTGCAGCGGTCGGTCCTGGCGGCCGCCGGCCGGCGTGACCTCGTGGCGGAGACGCTCGAGCGCTACCGCGAGGTCAACCTCCTCTACCGTCTCGGCGACGTCCTCGGCGGCACGCTCGACCCGAGCTCGCTGCCCCAGCGGGTGCTGGACGAGGCCCTGCGGCTCATCGGCAGCGATGGCGCGGCGCTGGTGGTGGACGCCGACGGCGCGGACCCGGGCACCTGGCTGGCGAGCGGCCGCCTCGCCGAGCCCGGCTCCCGGGACGTGGTCACGGCCATCCGGGCCGGACTCGTCGACGACGCCCGCCCGGCGATCCTGGGCGGTCCGGGCGCGATCCCCGAGACCGGGACCGCCGTCGACGCGAGCCTCTGGGCGCCGCTGCGCGTGCGCGAGCGGACGCTCGGCGGCGTGATGCTCACGAGGCACAGCGGGGCGGCCGTGTTCACGGCGGGCGACGAGAAGCTGCTCTTCGCCCTGGCGACGCAGGCCGCCGCCTACATCGACAACGCCCGGCTGCACCAGCAGAGCCTCGCGCAGGCGCGCCTCGCGCAGGAGCTGCAGCTCGCCCACGACGTGCAGGCGCGGTTGATGCCCCGGGTGATGCCGGAGCGACCGGGCTGGCGGGTCGCCGCGTCGTGGACGCCCGCGCGATCCGTCGCCGGCGACTTCTTCGACGCCACCATCAGCGGCGACGCGATCGCCGTCGCGGTCGGCGACGTGGCCGACAAGGGCATGGCGGCGGCGCTCTTCATGGCGCTGACGCGGAGCGTCCTGCGCGCGAGCGCCGCCCCCGGCCGGAGCGCCGGCGAGGTCGTCGGCCGCGCCAACGCGCTGCTCTGCGCCGACGCGACCGACGGCATGTTCGTGACCCTCGCGTACGCGCTGCTCGAGCCCGGCGGCGAGGTGCGCTACGCCAACGCGGGTCACAACCCGCCGCTCCTCGTGCGCTCGGGCGGCGCCGTGGAGGAGCTCGGGCGCACCGGGATCCTGGTGGGATGGGACGAGGAGGCGGTCTTCGGCGAGGCGCGCGTCCGGCTCGAGCGCGGCGACGTGCTGGTGCTCTACACCGACGGCGTGACCGAGGCGCTCGACGAGGCCGGCCGGGAGTACGGCGAGGAGCGGTTCCGGCGCATGGTCGTCCGGCACCGCGGCGACGGGGCCGACGCGCTGTTGCGCGCGTTGCTCGACGATCTCGAGGCGTTCGTCGGGGCCGCCGAGGCCTACGACGACGCCACGCTGATGGTCATCGCGCGCGACGCCGACGCGGCCGGCGAGTCGCTCGCAGCCGCTGCAGGCGCCTCGCCGCCTGCGGGTAGACTGGAGCGCGAACGTGACGATGGGCGCCCCGCGGCGCCGGAAGAGGAGGGCGATGGCGGGTAGTGTGCTGATCGCCGACGACGAGCCCCACATCCGTATGCTGCTCGAGCAGACGCTGGAGGACCTCGAGGACGAGGGCGTGACGCTCTTCATCGCGTCCGACGGCCAGCAGGCGCTCGACGTGATCCGGCGCGAGGTGCCGAACGTGGTGTTCCTCGACGTCATGATGCCGAAGCTCAACGGGTTCGACGTGTGCGCCGCCGTCAAGTCCGATCCCGCCCTCGCCGGCGTGGCCATCGTGTTGCTGACGGCCAAGGGTCAGGAGGTCGATCGCCAGAAGGGTTCGGACGTCGGCGCCGACCTCTACCTGACGAAGCCGTTCGATCCCGACGAACTCCGTGCGACCGCCGAGCGCCTGCTCGGCCTGGATTGAGAGGATCATGGCGCGACCGCTCTCCCTCACGAAGCCCGCCATCCAAGAGAACCTCGCCCTCTTCCTGAGCCTGGTCGACGTGCTCGCCCAGCGCCACGACCTGCCGGAGCAGGCGGTCGGCGACCTCCGGCTGCTCGCCGAGGAGGCCTGTACCAATGTCGTCCTGCACGCCTTCGAGGGGACCGAGGCGGGAGAGATGACGCTGCGTGTCGGCTACGACGACGGCCTCGTCGAGCTCCTGATCGAGGACGACGGCCAACCCTTCGATCCCGATTCCGCGCCAGCGCCCTCGCTCGACGGCTCCGTGGAAGACCGCCCCGTCGGGGGCCTCGGTTGGCACCTGATCCGGCGGCTCTCCGACGAGGTGGCGTACGAGCGCGTGAGCGGCCGCAACCGCCTGACGCTCCGCAAGCGGGTGGAGGCGACGTGAACGCGACCAGCCATACCGAACGAAGCTCGAGGAGGACGCTATGAGAACGCTCGATCTATCGACCGCGGCCGTGAACGGCGCCACGGTCGTCACCGTGCAGGGGAGCATCGACGCCGTCACGACGCCGCGACTCACCGAGGCGCTCGACACCGAAGTCGAGGCCGGCAACACGAACCTCGTGGCCGACTTCGCCGGCGTCGAGTACGTCAGCAGCGCCGGGCTGCGCACCATCCTCGCCACCGTCAAGCGCGCGCGTGCCGAGGGGGGCGACCTGCGCGTCGCCGCCGTCCAGCCGAGCGTCGAGAAGGTGTTCGAGCTCGCGGGCTTCACCACCATCGTGCGGTTCTTCGATCACGTCGACCAGGCGGTCGCCTCCTACGGCTAGGAGCTAGCGCGTCGAGCCTGCCGCGGCGGTCTCGTCGCCGAGGCGCCGCCGCATCGGCAGGTAGACGAGCCAGCCGATCAGCGACAGCGCCGCCGTCACCGACAGCGCCAGGCGGTAGGCGTCGGCGGCGTCGGTGCTGGCGCCGACCAGCGCGCCGATGCCCCACTGCAGCACGAACACCCCACCGATGCCGCCCGCGTTGACGGCGCCCGTGGCGCGGCCGCTACGCTCGCTCCCCAGCACGCGCCGGGCGTTCGTCAGGGCGAGCACGCAGTGGCCGCCGGCGAGCCCGAAGAGCGCGAAGGCGTAGGGGAGCAGCGCCTCGACCTGCCACGCGAGCACGACCTGCACCGCCGCGAAGGTCAGGGCCCCGGCGGTGGTGACCGCGAACAGGCCGAAGCGATCGGCGAGCACGCCCGACAGCGCGTACCCGGCCGTGACGCCGAGCGACATCAGCACCAGCAGGTTCCCGGTCTGCACGGCTCCGTAACCGAAGACGTCGAACAGCAGCGGACCGGCCCAGAGCGTCTGGAACGCGAGCGTCGGGCCGCAGAACGACGCCTGCAGCGCCATGAGGCGAGCGATGTCGAGGTACGCGCCACGACCCATCGGCGCGGCGGCCGCGGTGCCGGACGGTCGTGGCGGTGTGGATGGGATGCGGGCGACGAGGAGCACCGCGGCCGCGACCACCACGACGGCCGACAGCCAGAACACGGTCCGCCACCCGAGTGCCACCTCGAGCAGCGCCAGCGGGGTCGCCGCGGCCAGCGCGCCGAGCGAGCCGGTGGCGAAGAAGAGCCCGGCCACGGTGGCGAAGCGCGCGGGCGGCCACCACAGGCTGAACGCCTTGAGCCCCGCGAGCCGGACGCTCCCCAGACCGACACCGATGAGCACGCGCGCCACCGTGAGCGTGAGGGTGGTGCTGCCGGTCGCGAAGAGGACGCAGCCGAGCGCCCCGATCGCCATGAGGGCTCCGGCGACCCAGCGCGGGCCCCAGCGATCGAGCATGAGCCCGACCGGGTACTGCGCGGCGGCGTAGGCGCCGAACAGCGCGCCCGTCATGAAGCCGAGATCGGCGGGCGTGAGGCCCACCTCGGCCTGCAGCACCGGCGCGAGGACGGCGTTGGCGGAGCGCAGGAAGTACGACAGGAAGTAGCCGCCGGCGAACGTCAGGAACAGCGACGCGAGGCCGCGGCGGGAGGTCGGCGCTCGTCGTGCGGGGGAGGCGCTCGCGTTCACCGGGCCCAGCCTACGCCGGGTGTGGCTCCCTCGTGGCCGGGGTCTCGGCGGGGCCGTCGGCGAGCGTGTCGAGCCGGACGGACGAGAGGGCTTCCCGGAAGTGCAGCGAGAGCGCCAGCCAGGTCGCGTTGAGCTGGCAGTAGCCCTTGCGCTGCGTGGTGGCGCACTGCAGCTCGGTCTGACAGGTATCGATGATGAACGATCCCGACATCCCCTCGATGACGTCGAGCAGGCTCAGGTCGGCCAAGCGCTTGGCGAGCCTCACGCCGCCGGTGCGGCCCGATCGGCTGTCGACGAACCCCGCCTCGGCGAGGCGCCGCAGCACCTTCGCCGTGAACGCGGCAGGGAGCTTGAGGTCGGCCGCGATCTGCGATGCCGGTGCCCCTGGGAACTCGTTGAGGTACAGCAGGGCGTGGATGGCGTAGCTCTCCTCGCGCTTCAGGAGCGTGCGGAGCATCTGGTGACCGTCGACGATCGAGACCATGATCCTACGCTACACCCTCGAGTCGGGACGAGCGTCCCTGAGGCATCTTCCGAGGTCGGCGGTGGTCGAGGCGATTCGTCGCACGGGACGCGCGTCAACGCGGCGGGTACACGGGCATCTCGACCAAGCGTCCGCCATCGCCCCACGAGGCGGCCGTCACGAACGCCGCGCCGATCATGCGCGGGTCGATCAGCGACTGCCGATAGCGCCGCCCGAGCGCGCGCCGGTTCGAGGCGGTGTCGACGTACCCCATCGGGAAGCAGATGCCGACGTTCACGTCCGTGCCGGCGAGTTCCTTGTCGAGGGAGCGCAGGTAGCTCGAGACCGCGCTCTTGGCGGCGCCGAAGAGGGCCGAGCCGGCGGCCACGCCGTCCCAGGCCTCGACGCTGGCCATGCCCCCGATGAACCCGTGGTCGCGCTCGAGGAACTCCGGCAGCACGGCCGCGACCGCGTTGACCAGCGTGCGGACGTTGCTGTCGAACACCTCGGTGTACGCCTCGTCGTCGCCGATGTCCTGCACGCGCCCGGAGCTGAGCTCGCCGACGAGATGCACGAGGCCGTCGACGTGCCCGAACCGCTCCCGTACCTGCTCGATGGCCGCCGCGGCGCTCGCCATCGTCGACATGTCGGCGGCGACGGCGATGGAGGAGTACGCCGCCGCGGGAGCCGTGATGCGCACCTCGTTGCGGTCGATCAGGGCAGGCCGCGCCCCCGCTTCGCGGAAGGCATCCGCCACCGCTCCCGCGATGGAACCACCGGCTCCGGTGATGACGATGACGTCGTCGTGAAGGGATCGCATCCCTCACGCTAGCACGGTGCTCGGCGGCCGAAAGACCCGGCCCTGCGGCCAGGAGCCACTGCCTACCGCCTGGTCACGGTCCCGGCTCGGCGACCACCGCGAAGCTGAGCATGGCGGGGCCGGTGCGCGTCGGCCGGTCGACGCTCAGCAGGCCGACCCACAACCGGCCGGCGCCGGTCACGAGCGACCAGGGCGAACGCGTCCCGAAGTCGTCCGTCACCGCGCCGGGTACGCTCGACCAGCCGAGCGCCTCGAGCTCCGCCTCGTAGTGCGCGACGATCTCGGCGATCGGTATGGCGCCGCGCAGCACCGCGTGCGCGCTCGCGTTCTCGATCTCGAGCGACACGAGCGAACCCGTCACCTCGCTGTCGGGCGGGGCGCCGAGGGTCGGCAGGGGGGCGTAGCGGTCGCGATCCTCACGGTAGGACTGGTGTGGGATGCACGCGCCCTCCCACGCGTCGGGCGTGAGGTCGATGCGGACGTCGGTCGTGCCGGGGGCGCCGGGAGAGGCGTTGAGGTAGGCGACCGGTCGTGCGTCGCCTGGCGCCTCCGGGGCGCAGGCGCGCGCGAAGACCGTCTGGATCGTCGGCACGAAGCCGACCTCGACCGGTTCGTGGTCGGCGATGATCGTCCAGTCCTCGGCCTCGAACGCCGCCCGCAGCGCGGCGAGGGCCTCCCCGGGGCGAGCGGGGCCGTCGAGCACGACCTGGAGGGAGACGAGCGCGTCGCGCTCGTAACGCGCCAGGCTGCCGACGAGATCGAACGTCGCGGGGAGCGGCAGCGCCGCCGGCATGCCGGGGGGCAGCGTCGCGACGTGCAGCTCGACACGCATCTCGCCGGGGGCACCCCAGGCGCCGACCAGGCGCTCGGCGAGCCGACGGAGGCCGGTCTCGTCCTGCGCCTGACCCATCGCCGCGGTCGCGAGCAGGACCGCGAGCGCGACGCCCGCCAGCGTGGAGCGCGCCGCTCGCCGTGGCCGGGAGCGGGAGCGCCGCGGGCCGATCATGCTCCCTCGAACTGCTCGACCGACCCCGAGCCGGAGATCACCTGCTTGACCTTGGGATCGCCGTGGTAGCGCACGCGGCCGAGCCCGGCGATCCGCACCGAGAGCCGCTCGGCGACCCGCACGTCGACGTTCCCCTGGCCGGCGATCTTGACCTCGGCCGTCGCGCTCGCCAGTTCGGCGCCATCGACGTCGCCCGAGCCGGAGATCGCCACGGTCGCCGAGGTCGCCGTCCCCGACAGCCTGACCTTGCCGCGGCCGCTGACCACCAGGTCGAGGTTCGCGTACGTCAGGCCGGTGAGGGCGATGTCGGCCTGACCGGAGACGCGCACCTTGAGTTGCTCGCCGGCCCAGCCCTCGCCCCTGACGTCGCCGCTGCCGCTCACCGCGACACTCGAGAGGGTCGGCAGCGTGAGGGTGTACGTCAGCGGCCGGTTGGCGACCAGCAGCAGGCCGCTGGTGAGCCGGTCGAGCCAGTTCTCGCCGACCTCGAGGATCAAGGTCGCGCCGCGCACCTCGGAGCGCACCTTGGGAACGACGTCGGGATCGCCCTCGATCTCGAGGGCGCACGCGTCGCCGTGGCGCAGGTGGACCTGACCGAAGTAGCGGAGCTCCACCGCCGTGAACGCGGCCACGTCGCGACGTTCGCGGACCGTCGGGTTCTCGGGCATGACGCCTCCTTCTCGTGACTCACGTCGTCTCCCGCCATGCTACCCCGCAGCCGAGGGGTGTCATCCGGCCCATGCGGCGGCCCGAGGCCGGCGCTACCATGACCGCGATGGCCGGCGGACCGCCCACACGCGGTCGTCGGTCGAGGAGGCACCGAGCATGAGCGACACCCACGACCGAACCGAGACCACGCCCCCGCCGCCGCCCGCCGGGCCGCGGCGTTCCGGGGTCGGCGCCGGCCCCATCATCCTCATCGCGCTGGGCGTGCTGCTCCTGGCGTCGAACTTCGGCTGGTTCTCGCTCGGGGACATCTTCCGCCTGCTCGCCTACTGGCCGATCGCGCTCGTCGCCGTCGGCGTCGACATGCTCACGAACGGCCGCTACCGGCTCGCGGTGATCGCGACGGCGGTCGCGCTCGCCCTGGTCCTGTGGAGCGCCGACGTCGGCCGCACCGGCGGCTGGACGATCGGCACCGTCTCGGG
>SKWV01000423.1 GCA_007128755.1 Trueperaceae bacterium | reverse complement strand
GGGCGGCCGTACTCGGCCTCGAAGGCCGCGCGCTCGTCGGGGTGCTCGAACCAATCCATGCGGTAGGCGTAGATGGGCGTCTGCGGGTTGCGCGCGATCGCGATGATCTCGCCTGGACGCAACGCATCGTTCGTCATGTGCGAGTCGATGACGGCCTGCGAGTACTGGCCGATGTCGAAGCCATGCTCTTCGATGAGATCGTCGAGGCCGGCCACCTTCTGGTGGTAGTACCCGAACCAGCCGGGGCTGTGGTAGCCGATGTCGTAGTAGTCGCTGTTCGCCTGGGCCTCGAGTTGCATGCGCTGCCACAGCTGATCGGGCGGCAGGACCTCCATGATGATCTGCACGCCGGTCAGTTCTTCGTAGAGCGGGATGAAGTACTCCTCCATCGGTTCGACGTGGGGCCCGGGATGCTCGGCGATCCGGAGCGTCGTCTGCGCCACCACCGACGCGCTCAGGGACACGGCGAGCAGCGTGACGATCAACGCGAGCCCACTCCGTACGGCACGTTGCTTGACGTCCATCGACTTCCTCCTTCTCCCATCGCGCCCCACGTACCGGCTCTGCGAGTAGAAGGTCCTATCCTGCGCCAGTCGGTTCGGAGGGCGCGTTCGGGTGCGGGCATTGTACCCCGTCCGCCACGGGATCCGGCCGCGTGTGCCCTCACGCGCGACTTGCGTTCTGGGTTCGCGAGCCCCCATACTGTCGCCCACGAGGAGGTGATCATGAACGCACGTCCGACGCGCCGCGTCGAGTCACGCGCCGGGCTGGTTCCGGTCTTGGTGCTCGCCCTGGTCACGGTGGCCGGCGGCGAGGGCCTCACGTCGTCACCGGTGCCGGTGTCGAGCGGCGTGTTCACCCTGGAGCAGGCGGAGATCGGTCGTGAAGCGTACGCGGAGTCGTGCGCACGCTGTCACGGCCCCGACCTCGCGGGCGGCGTGGGGCCGTCGCTCGCGCCGCTCGACCGCTTCGCCTTCCGCGACGCCCGGCTCTCGCGCCCGTTCGAGATCATGCGCACCGAGATGCCGTTCGACGCCCCGGGCAGCCTGGACGACGAGACCTACGCGGCCATCCTCGCCTACGTGCTGCTCGAGAACGGCTACGCGAGCGGGTCCGAACCGCTCCCCGCCGACACGGAGTCCTTGAGCGGCTTCGTGCTCGACGCCCCTCCCGCCGACTGACGGCGGAGCCCACTGGAGAAGATCATGATGCACGACGCTACTCGATGGTTGACCGCATCGGCGCTCGGCGTCGCCCTGATCGTGGGCGCCACGGCGCTCGCGCAGGCGACGCAGGAGGCGCTCGACACCCAGCTCGCCACTGCCACGCAGCACGCCGAGTTCGCTATGAACGCCGACGAGCATGCGGCGGCGGTGCGACACTTGGGTCACGTGCTCAACTGCATCGCCGGTGAAGGCGGCGAGGGCTTCGACGGAGCGTGGGGCCACCCCTGCGACGGCCAGGGCGACGGCATCATGACGGACGTCGCGGCGCACCCGCAGTCGGCCGACGTGATGCTGGTCGTCGAGGCCGCCCACGCGCTCGCGATGCAGGGCGTCCAGGCGGAGTCCTTGGGCGCCGTGCAGGCGGCGGCCGCGGGCGTGCGCGCGCTCCTGATGGTGGTGGCGGACTTCGGCGGCTGATCGCGGCGCGACACGATGGCCATGGAGGGGGGTGCCGGTGTGCGATCACCGGCACCCCCGGCCGTCCGCCGAGACCAACGGGACCCGGCCCGGCCGTTCGTTCGACTACAGTACCCGCTTGCGCAGCGCGCTCGACACGACTTCGCCCGCGATGACGACGATCAGGATCGCGATGAGCACGGTCGCGGCGGTCTGCCACTGGAACGTGTCGATCGCGCCCTGCAGGATCATGCCGATGCCGCCGGCACCGACCAGTCCGAGCACGGTGGACTCCCGGATGTTGATGTCCCAACGCAGGATCGTGACCGCGAAGAACGTCGGCAGCACCTGCGGAACGATGCCGTAGAGCAGGACCTTGCCCTTGTCGCCGCCGGCCGCCGTGACCGCCTCGACCGGTTTCCGGTCGATCTCCTCGATCGCCTCGGCCATGAGCTTCGCCGTGAAGCCGATCGACCGGAACGCGATCGCCAGGATGCCGGCCAGCACGCCGGGCCCGAAGATCGCGACGAAGAGCAGCGCCCAGATGATCGTGTTCACCGATCGCGTCGCCACCAGGATGAAGCGCCCGATCCAGAGCGTGACCGAGTTCGGCGTCGTGTTCTGCGCCGCGATGTACGCCGTCGGCAGGGCGATCAGGAGTGACAGGGCCGTCGCGAGCGTGGCGATGTGGATCGTCTCGATCATGGCGCGCAGGATCGCGTCGCCGCGCCGCAGGTCGGGCGGCGTCATGCGCCCGAACAGGTCGGCGATCTCCGCGGGGGCACTCCACACCCAGGGCCAGAAGATGTCGAGCGTGCGTAGCGCCCAGAACACGATCGCCGCCGACGCCAGGTAGATCAGGAAGCGGCCCAAGCGCTCGGCGGTGGTGTAGCGCTGCCAGCGGTAGGGCTCGCTCACGCCGCTCGCGTCGCGGGCGCGCGTCATGCGATCCCCCGCCGGATGCGGCCGCTGATGCCTTCACTCACCAGGATGATGCCGATGAGCACGATCAGGATGGCGAACGCGAAGTCGTAGTCGAAGCGCCTGAAGGCGTTCATGAGGGTGCCGCCGATGCCGCCCGCGCCCACGACGCCGACCACGGCCGACGCGCGCAGGTTGCTGTCGAGCTGGTAGATGCTGAGCCCCACCTGCCGAGGCAGGATCTGCGGGAACACCGCGTACACCAGGATCTTCAGGAAACCGGCACCGCTCGCCCGGATCGCCTCGATCTGGCCGTAGTCGACCTCCTCGATCGCCTCCGCGAGCAGCTTGCCGACGAACCCCAGTGAGTAGAGCACGAGCGTCAGGATGCCCGCCAGCGCGCCGAAGCCCACGGCCTTCACGAAGATGATCGCGACGATCACGGGGTGGAAGCTCCGCGCCAGGATGATGATGCCTCGCCCGAGGAGGTACACGGGCCGGGGCGAGATCGTGCGCGCTGCCATGATCGCCACAGGGATGCTGATCGCCACCCCGACGAGCGTGGCGATGATCGCCATCTGGATGCTCTCGGTGAAGCCCGAGATCATGAGCTGGCTGCGCGCGAACTCCGGTGGGAACGCGCTCCCGAAGATCCGCACGGCGCGCGGGAGCCCCTGGACGATCCTGTCCCAGTTGAAGGGCAGCGAGGCGATCGCCCAGTAGAGGTAGGCGAACACGAGCACGAACACGCTGTAGCGCAGCACCGGGTTGGCGATCGCCGGCGGCTTGCGCCAGGTGCGTCTCGGACGGGGCGTGCTCACGACGGCGCGACTCCGCGCGTGTCGATGGCCATGTCGTCCACGGGTTCCTCACCCTGCTCCCCGCGGCCGGCCGTCCCCTCGTAGATCCGATCGAGTGCGTCGTCGTCGAGCTCGGCGGCGGTCCCGTCGAAGATGATCGTGCCGTAGCGCAGGCCGACCACGCGGTCCGAGAACTCCTTGGCCTGGTGGACGTTGTGGATGTTGACCAGCACCGGCAGCGACAGCTCGTCGGAGAGCTCGCGCGTGAGGCTCATGATCTGCTGCGACGTCTTGGGATCGAGCGAGGCGGTCGGCTCGTCGGCGAGGAGGATCTTCGGCTCCTGCATCAGCGCCCGCACCACACCGACCCGTTGCCGCTGACCGCCCGAGAGCGTGTCGGCGCGCTTGTTGACGTAATCCTGCAACCCGACGCGTTCGAGGAGCGAGAACGCGCGGTCGACGTCGTCTTGCGGATAGCGGCGCGTGAGGGCCTGCGCGAAGCTCACGTAGCCGAGACGGCCCGAGAGCACGTTCTCCATCACGCTCAGGCGGTCGATCAGATTGAAACCCTGGAAGATCATGCCGATCGCGCGCCGTGAGTGGCGGAGTCGGCGGCCGCGGAGCGTGGTGACGTCGACGCCGTCGACGACGATCCGGCCCGACGTCGGCTCGACGAGCCGGTTGATGCAACGCAGCAGCGTGCTCTTGCCAGCGCCCGACGATCCGATGATGGCCGTGAGCCCGGGCCCCTCGATCTCGAAGTTCAGGCCCTTGAGCACGAGCTCGCCATTGCCGTAGCGCTTGGTGAGGTCGGTGATCTTCAGCACGTCAGATAGGCTCCCGGTAGTGGTCGCTTCGGCACGACCCGGCGTACGGAGGTGTGGTGGCCGGCCGTGCGCGGCCAAGAGAACGGGATCGCGCGCGGGTGGACGTGGTCCACCGCCATCGCGCGATCCCTGGTCTCCGATGTCCTTACGACGCGGCTACAGCCCGGCGGGCGTGTACTCGACGCCGTTGAACTCCTGGATCTGGCGGATGACGGACCAGTTCTCGAGGTAGTTGATCGGGACGAACTTGCTGACGCCCTCGAACTCCTCGCCCAACGCGGTGCCCTCGAAGTCGAAGGTGAAGAACGCCTCGCGGATCTTCTCGATCAGGTCCGGGTGCAGGTTGTAGACGTAGTTGTAGGAGGTGGTGGGGAAGGTGTCGGTCTCGTAGATGATCCGGACCTCGCTGGGATCGTAGAGCCCACGGGCGGCCATCCGCTCGACCACCTCGGACGCCACCGGTGCCGCGTCGTAGTCGCCGGCGACGACGCCGAGCATCGAGTTGTCGTGGCTGCCCGAGAAGAGGATCTCGTAGTCCACGCCGGGCGTCACGCCGAGGCTCGGGAACAGCGCTTCGGGGGCCTGGTGGCCGGAGTTCGACGTGGGGGCCGTGTGCGCGACGCGCCTGCCGGCGAGGTCCTCCATCGACTGGATGTCGCTGTCGGCCTGGGTGTAGACCTGCAACGTGTAGCCGAACTGCCCCTCGTCCGAGCCCATCAGCGCGAACGGTACGGCGCCCGCGAGGTTGACGGCGAAGGGCGTCGGGCCCGTCGAGAAGCCCGCGATGTGCAGGCGGCCCGAGCGCATGGCCTCGACCTGGGCGGAGTTCGACTGCACCGCGAAGAAGCGGATGTTGCGGCCGGTCACTTCGGCGAGGTGGTCGAGGAAGGGCTGCCACACGTCCTCGTAGATCGCCGGATCCTCGACGGGCGTGTAGGCGAACACCAGGGTGTCCGGGTCGACCCACTGGCTCGGATCGGTCGGCGCGTCGGCGACGAGATCGCCGTCCTCGTCACAGAACATGACGTCGAGCTTGCCGCGGTTCGTGCACTCGTCCTGCGCACTCGCGAGCGGCGTCATCGCGAACGCGAAGACGGCCACCAGCATGGCGATGGCGAGACGGAAGAGGGTGGTGGCGCTGTGGACGTGCATGCGTACCTCCTAGGGACGTGTCGATGATGGCGTTGAGGTGCAGGCCCGCGAGGGCGGAGCACGACGGACCGAACGAGAGAGAATTGGTGGACGGTATCAGCCAGGGTTGACACATGTCAAGAACAGAAGAACACGTGCTGCGTCACGGTCTCGACCGCCGTCCGAGCACCTCGACGCAGCCGATCGGCCGCCCGCGGAGCGCTCTGCGGAGCGAAATCGTGGGTCTCGACGGGCCTCCATACACCGGCCGGCTCCTCTCCGACTCACGGACACAGCGCGATGAACACTTGACGAACCCAGGTGCACGTTCGTGTATGGTGCGGGTCACGTGTCAGGACATCGCCCCGAACCACCGACGGAGGCGGCCGCTCGCGAGCGCTCGGGCTCCTCGTCCGCCATCGCCGCGCTCGCCTTCGACCTCGACGGCACCATCTACCTCCAGTCGCAGCTCCTGCCCGGCGCGGCGGAGCTGCTCGAGGCGCTCGCCGACGCCGGCGTCCCCTACGTGTTCGCCACCAACAACTCGTCCAAGACCGGCGAGGCGTACGTCCACCACCTGCGCGCGTTGGGGATCGCCGTCGCCCGTGAGGGGATCGTGACCTCGAACGACGTCGCCGTCGGCTACCTGCAGCGAGAGGGGTTCGCGCGACCGTACCTGATCGCCACGCCCGACGTCGCCCAGGAGTACGCGGCGCACGGGTTCACGGCGGGTGGCGAGCACGGCGATTGCGTGGTGCTCACCTTCGACACGACGCTCACGTACGAGAAGCTGCTCGTCGCCGACCGCCTGCTCCGGCGTGGCGTCCCGTACTTCGCCACGCACCCGGATCGCGTGTGCCCGACGCTGGATGGATCGATCCCCGACTGCGGCGCCTTCATCGAGCTGCTCGCGGCGTCGTCCGGACGCCGGCCGCTGGTGCTCGGCAAGCCCGAGCCGTTCATGGCCGAAGCCATCGGCATCCGGCTTGGACGGCCCGCGGCCGCGATCGCGTTCGTCGGGGACCGCCTCTACACCGACGTGCGGATGGCCAACGACAACGGGTTCCACGCCGTCCTCACGCTCACCGGCGAGGCGAGCCGCGACGACGCCGCCGCCTCGACGGACCAGCCGGATCTCATCGTGGACACGCTCGTCTCGCTCCACGATCACCTCGAGGAGCGCGGGCTCATCGCCGCCCGGAAGCCGGCGGGCACCTGATGTCGAGGCGGCGCAGGCCGTGAAGGCGCCGGGCGCGGCGACGCGCCGCGGACTCGACGACAGGACGTTCGAGGACGCGCTCAAGGTCGTGCGCATGTACTACCACCTCAACCGCACGACCGCCGAGATCGGCCGACAACTGGGCGTGGCGCGGCCGACGGTGTCGCGGCTGCTCTCCTGGGCGCGGGCCCACGGGCTGGTCGAGTTCCGGGTGCTGGATCATCGCCAGCGCCAGCTCCAGCTCGAGACCCGCCTCGAGCAGGCCTACGCGGTCGCCGAGGTCAAGGTGGTGCCGGCCCACCCCGATGCCACCGACGTGCAGAAGCGCGAATTCGTGACGTCGTTCACCGCGCACTACCTGAACGGCCTGCTCGGGCCCGGCATGACGATCTCCATCGCGTGGGGCGCCACCATCGCCCTGCTCGCGAGCAAGCTGATCCCCAAACCGCTGCGAGGGGCGACGGTGGTCCAGATGACCGGGTCCGGCAACAGTGGGCAAGGCATCACCCACGCCGCCGACATCGTCACGGCGTTCGGCGAGAACTACAACGCCTCGGCGCACCTGCTGCCGGTGCCGGCGTACTTCGACGACCCGCGCACCAAGGACGCGATGTTCGCAGAGCGCTCCATCAGGCGCGTGCGCGAGCTGTCCGACGGCGCCGACGTCGCGCTCTTCAGCATCGGCGTCCCGGACGCGGACTCGTACATCTACCGAGCCGGCTACGTCGAGCAGGACGATCTCGGCGCCCTGCGCCGTGCGGGCGTCGTCGGCGACGTGGCGACCGTGTTCTTCCGCGCCGACGG
>SKWV01000215.1 GCA_007128755.1 Trueperaceae bacterium | reverse complement strand
CCTGCGTCGAAGTGCCGTTCGCGGGGGCGGCCGTGCTGCTGCACGCGCGCCGGCGCGCGCTCGTCGCGTCGATCGACGTGCACGTCCTCGCGCGCGACCTGAGCGTGCTCATGGAGGCGCTCGGCGCCGCCGGGTTCCGGACCGTGGGCGAGGTCGCCCTCGCCGCGGCGCGCATCGAGGCCGGCATCGCGAGCAGCGCGTTCGAAGGAGAGGAGGCGCTCCCGCAGGAGGCGGGCTTGGGCGGCCGGCTCTCGTACCGCAAGGGCTGCTACCTCGGCCAGGAGATCATGGCCCGCATCGAGGCGCGCGGGTCGCTGCGGCGCGGCCCCGTCCGCTTGCGGCTCGCCGGCGCTCCCGTCGACACGACCGACCGGAGCGTCGTCGGCGGCGACGGCAAGCCGGTCGGGCGGGTGGGGACGGCCGCCTGGACGGCGACGGCAGGCTGGCAGGCCCTGGCGGTGCTGCGGCTCGACGTGCCGGCGGACGCCACCCTCACGACGCTCGGGACGACCGCGGTGCCAGGCGGCGCGCTGCAGGCCCCCGGCTGATGTGAGCGTGGCCCGAGCGCCGTCGGGCCCGGTGCTAGCATGGCGCATGGACGAGCGAAAACCTGCAGGCACGGGCGCGCAGGACCTAGGCGCGCCCGGACCTCGATACGAACGTTGGTGGCGCGATACTTACGCGCCGCTGGTGCGCGACCGCGGTGAACGCGAGGCCCTCTTCCGGACCCTCTCCGACATCGAGGTCGCGCCGCTGTACACGCACGAGCACCTGAGCGACTTCGACCCCGAGACGCAGCTCGGCTACCCCGGCGAGTTCCCCTACACCCGCGGCGTGCACGCCAGCGGCTACCGCGGCAAGCTCTGGACGATGCGGATGTTCGCCGGGTTCGGCACGCCCGAGGAGACCAACGGCCGGTTCAAGGCGCTCCTGGATGCGGGGCAGACGGGCCTCTCCACCGCCTTCGACCTGCCGACGCTCATGGGCTACGACAGCGATCACCCCTTCGCCCGGGGCGAGGTCGGCAAGTGCGGCGTCGCCGTGTCGAGCTTGGCCGACATGGAGGTGCTGTTCGACGGCATCGACCCCGAAACCGTCACGACCTCCATGACGATCAACAGCCCGGCCAACGCCATCTGGGCCATGTACCTGGCCATGGCGCAACGCCGGGGGGCCGATCTGCGCAAGGTCGGCGGCACCACCCAGAACGACATCCTCAAGGAGTTCATCGCGCAGAAGGAGTACATCTTCCCGCCGGCGCCCTCGGTGAAGCTCGTGGTCGACACGCTCGAGTGGGGACCGAAGGAGGTGCCGCGCTGGAACACGGTGTCGGTCTCCGGGTACCACATCCGCGAGGCCGGCTCGACGGCGGTGCAGGAGCTCGCGTTCACGCTCGCCGACGGCATCCACTACGTGCGGAAAGGGATCGAGCGCGGCCTCGACGTCGACACCTTCGCGCCGCGCATGAGCTTCTTCTTCAACGTGCACAACGACTTCTTCGAGGAGATCGCCAAGCTCCGAGCGGCCCGGCGCATCTGGGCGCGCGAGATGCGCGACGTCTACGGCGCCCGCGATCCGCGTTCGCTGATGCTCCGGACGCATGCCCAGACGGCGGGCGTGTCGCTCACCGCGCAGCAGCCGCTGGTGAACATGTCGCGGGTGGCGATCCAGGCGCTGGCGGGCGTCCTCGGCGGGACCAACAGCCTGCACACCGACGCCTACGACGAGGCGCTCTCGCTCCCCACCGAAGAGGCGGCGCTGCTGGCGCTGCGGACCCAGCAGGTCGTGGCGTACGAGACCGGCGTCACCAACACGGTCGACCCGCTGGCGGGCTCGTACTACCTCGAGCACCTCACCGACGAGATGGAGCGCCAGGCGCGCGTCTACTTCGAGCAGATCGACGCCCAGGGCGGTGTCGAGGCCGCGATCGAGTCGGGCTTCTTCGCGCACGAGATCGGCGACGCCAGCTACCAGCAGCAACGCGAGACCGACGCCAAGACGCGCATCACCGTCGGGGTGAACGCGTTCCGCACCGAGAGCGCGCAGATGCCTGTGCTGCTGGTCGACCCGCAGGTGGTCGACGTGCAGCTGCGGCGGATCGAGCGCGTCCGCGCCGGGCGCGACCCGGCGGCCGCCCGCGACGCCCTGGCGCTCCTGCGCTCCGCGGCGGTCGACGGGCTCAACACCATGCCGGCCTTCATGGCGTGCGCCCACGCGTTCTGCACGCTCGGCGAGCAGATGGACGTCCTGCGTGAGGTCTACGGCGTGTACGAGGAGAGCGTGCAGGTATGAGCGACCACCCCATCCGCGTCCTCATCGCCAAGCCCGGTCTCGACGGCCACGACCGCGGCGCCAAGGTCATCGCGCGCGCCCTGCGCGACGCGGGCATGGAGGTCGTCTACACCGGCCTGCGGCAGACCGCCGAGATGATCGTCAACGCCGCGGTGCAAGAGGACGTCGACGCGGTCGGCCTCTCCGTGCTCTCGGGTGCGCACATGCACTACTTCCGCGAGGTGTCGGAGCTGCTGCGCCAGCGCGGCGCCGACGACGTGCTCCTGTTCGGCGGCGGCATCGTCCCGGATCAAGACCTGCCGGCCCTGCGTGAGCTCGGCGTGGCGCGCGTGTTCACGCCCGGGACGTCCACCCAGGACGTGGTGGCGTACCTTCGTGAGACGGTGCCCACCAGGCGGCGCGCCGAGTCGGAGGGATGAGCGCCAGCACGCACTCCGCCACACTCACCGCGCTCTCATGTGTCGTCGTTACGGTCGACGTGTGATGATCTGCGGAAGCCGCACGACGAGGTGACGCGCCCTCCCCGGCATCGGTTCCTGCTCCTCGCGCTCGTGCTGGCGCTCGCCTCCGGCGCGCTCGCCGGCGGATACGGCGTCGTCACCGTGCAGAGCGGCGAGAGCCTCGGCGAGATCGCCCACCGCTACCGCATCGGCACCGAGGCGCTGCGCGCCGCCAACGGCCTCGGCGCGAGCAACCTGATCCGCCCGGGCGACGTCCTGCGCGTGCCGCTCGGCGAGGCCACGGGCGGCATCGTCGAGGCCGCGCCCGACCCGCCTCCCGGCTTCAGGCGGCACGTGTTGGGGACGGGCGAGACGCTCTCCGGCATCGTCGCGCGCTACGGCATCAGCATCGCCGCGCTCGTCGGCGCCAACCCCGACCTGTCGTCGCTCGATCGACTCCCGACCGGCGTCGAGCTGCTCATCCCACCCGGCGAAGGCCTCGTCGTCACGCTCTTCGACCCCTCGGAGCTGGCCGACCTCATCGAGCACCACGGTGCCGACGCGGCGACGGTCGCGCGCGCGAACGGCATCAGGAGCCCCTTCGACCTCCGTCCGGGCATGCTGCTGTTCCTGCCGGGCGTGCAGCCGAGCGGTTCGCTCGAGCGGCTCGCGCGCGTGCGGGAAGAGGAGAACCGCTACATCTGGCCCGTCCACGGCCGCCTCACGAGCTACTTCGGCCGTCGCAACCTGGGCATGGGCACCTCGAACTTCCACCGCGGCATCGACGTCGCCGCCCCCACGGGGACGCCGATCATCGCGGCCCGCTCGGGCACCGTCACGTTCTCCGGGTGGTCGACGCGCGGGTACGGCAACCTCGTGCGCATCCGCCACGCCGGCGGCGCCGAGACGTGGTACGCGCACGCCAGCCGCCTGCTCGTGTCCGTCGGTCAGTACGTGAACCAGGGAGAGCGGATCGCGCTCATCGGCTCGACGGGCCTCTCGACGGGTCCGCACCTGCACTTCGAGCTGCACGTGAGCGGCACGGCGATCGATCCGCTGGGCGAGCTGCGCTGAAGACGGCGCGACCCGAGGGTCGCGCCGTCTCACGAGCTCAGTCGTCGGCCGTGCGCATGCTGGCGCTCAGGCCGCTTCGGCGTCCCACAGGATCCGGCCGCACGAGGGGCAGCGCGTGGTGCCCTCGCCCTTGCGCACCTTCTGCATCACGATGATCGGAAGCCTGACGTTGCAGCCGCCGCAGCGTTGAGAGCCGACGACGGAGACGAGACCGAGGCCGCGCCGTGCGCGCCGGACCTGCTCGTACTGCTTCAGGAGCGCCGCATCGATCGAGCGCGCGAGCGCGTCCCGGCGACCGCGCAGCTCGTTCAGGCGCTCGTCGAGCTCCACGAGCCTGGCGTCCTCTTCCGAGGCCAGCATCTCGAGCTCGGGCGCGAGCTCGTCGAGCTGCGCCTGCAGCGCCGCGACGCCCTCTTCACGCGTCTCGAGCTCCTCCATGAGCGGGAGGGTGTCTTCTTCGAGCTCCTGGGCGCGCGTGGCGAACTGCAGCTCCTGGTTCTGGTACTGCGACGCCTCCTTGCCCGTCGCGGCCCGCAGCGCGCCTTCGGTCGCCTCCTTGCGGCGTTCCTGCAGCGACTTGAGCTCGAGCTCGGCGGCTTGCACGCGTCGGCGCAGCGCCTCCTCCTCGGTGCGTCGCTGCGTGATCTCGGCCGTCAGCTGGCGTTCGCGAGCCCGGGCTTCGATCAGGGCGGGTGGCGTCTGGGCGCGTTCGGCGTCCAGAGCGTCGATCTCGAGGTCGAGGGCTTGGACGGTGCTCAGCGTCTTGAGCATGGGGCCTCCTCCAAGCAAACGCTCCGTGCGGCCGAAGCCACACGGAGCGCCATGGGAGCCAAGTCGGGTTCTCGCTTCACGCTCTCGAGTGTAGCACTGCGTCCGGGGTGTTCCCCGCCGTAGGCCGTGACGCGGGCGCGCGGCACGTATGATGCAGGCCGTGTTCGAGGAGTCGGTCGAAGGGTTCGTGACGAGGTTCAGGGCCTCTGCCGCCGAGGTGACGCTCGCCGGCCGCCTCGAGGGGAGCCCCCTGCTCGAGTGCCTGGTCGACGGCGTCGCCGTCCACGTGTTCGAGCGGACGGGCCCGTACCTCGCCGCGAGCGGCCCGGCGCGCGTGATCCTCAACCTCGAGTGCGACGCCCTCGAGCGCCTCGACGGCGAGCCGGACGTGCGAACGAGCCGCATCGAGGTGGTGGGGGTGAGCGCCCTCGCCGTCGACGGCGTCGTCCGCGAGTGCGACGAGCCCTTCCTGGTGGTGGATGCCGGCACGACGCTCGTCGTCGGCATGACCGGCGCCTTCCCCGACGTCGGGATCGGCGACCGCGTGCGCTTCGTCTCGCGGGCGCCCGTCCACGGGTTCGTCTTGCCCCGGACGGCGGCCCGCACTACGTCGGCTGCCGACGACCAGGTCTGACCCGCGCCGGTCCGAGCCGCGTCGCCGGGCCGCGCCTCGCCCTCGAGCGCGTCTGGTAGGCTTGCCGCTCATGCCGAACGCCCCCCGACACCCCCTGGACGCCCCGTACGTCGCACCCATCCGCGACGTCGTGCCCGGATCACCCGCGGCCGCGGCCGGTCTGGGGCCCGGATGGTCGCTCCTGCGCGTCAACGGGCGCTGGGTACCTGACGTGCTCGCCTACCGTCGCGAGCTCGCGCTCGGCGAGGTCGTGCTCGACGCCGCGAGTCCCGAGGGCGTGGTCGCCTCCTTCGCCGTCTCCTGGGAGGACCCCGGGCTCGAGTTCGACGACGTCATCTTCGACGGGCTGCGGTTGTGCGCGAACAAGTGCGACTTCTGCTACATCCACCAGATGCCGCAGGGCTTCCGCAAGAGCCTCTACGTCATGGACGACGACTTCCGCACCAGCTTCCTCTACGGCTCGTTCGTGACGCTCACCAACCTCAGCGAGGAGGACGTCCAGCGGATCCTGGACGAGCACCTGTCGCCGCTCTACGTCTCGGTGCACACCGCCGACGAGGACCTCAGGCGCGACATGATGAAGTGGTGGAGCTCGAAGGTCAAGGACCCGGCGACCACGCAGATCCGCCACATGATCGAGCGGCTGGAGGCCATCGACATCTTCACGCAGGTGGTGGCGTTGCCAGGCCGCAACGACGGCGACGCCCTCGGAGCGACGCTCGCCTACCTCGCCGAGCGCCCCAACGTCCAGGCGGTGGCGGTCGTGCCGGTCGGGCTGACCGACCACCGCGTCAACCTCCCCGACCTGGCGCCGTACACGCCCGAGCAGGCGGCCGACCTCGTCGATCAGGTCGAGGCCTTCGCGGCGGATCGGCTCGCCGAGCGCGGCACGCGTTTCGTCTTCCTCTCCGACGAGTTCTACCTGACCGCGGGGCGACCGTTGCCCGAGGCCGACGCCTACGAGGGCTTCGTCATGCTCGAGAACGGCGTCGGCATGGTCCGGGACTTCCTCGGCTCCGGGTACGGCGACGCGCCCCTGCCCGAGCGGTTGCCCGCGCCGCGCCGCGTGATCTGTGCGACCGGGAGGCTGTTCGCGCCCGTGCTGCGCGAGGCGTTGGCACCGCTCGCCGCCATCGAGGGCCTCGAGCTCGAGGTGCGGGCCATCACGAACCGGTCGTTCGGGGCCGTCACCACGGTGGCGGGTCTGCTCGCGGGCCGCGACCTGCTCACCCAGATCGCCCCGGGCGAGGCCGATCTCGTGCTGCTGTCGCCCAGCATGCTCAAGTACGGCACGGAGTCGTTCCTCGACGAGCGCACGCTCGCGGACGTGCGCGACGAGTTGCGCATGGACGTCGCCGTCGGCGGCCGCGACCTGCGCGAGCTCGTCGACACGATCCTCGCCGGTCCCGCCGGCGACGCGCTGCGCCGGCAGCAGTTCGGTTTCTCGACCCACGCGGTCAAGGAAGCCGCTCGCCAGCACTGACGCGGCCGCGGTGCGCCCGGTGGTAGCCTCCCAGCCATGATCGCCCCACCGCCCCCGCGCCGGCTCGTCTCGTACCTCCGGCTGGTGCGCTTCCAGCACACGCTGTTCGCCCTTCCGTTCGCCTACGTCGGCATGCTGCTGGCGGCGGGAGGGGCGCCCGGGTGGGACGTGTTCGGGTGGATCACGCTGGCGATGGTCGGGGCGCGCACCGCCTCGATGGCGGCGAACCGCGTGATCGATGCCGCCATCGACGCGCAGAACCCCCGCACCGCCGATCGCGAGATCCCGGCCGGCGTGGTCCGGCGGCGCGACGCGATCGCGCTCGGCCTGGCCGGCCTGGCCGCGCTGGCGGTGGCCGGCTGGGCCCTGAACCCGCTGACGCTGGCGCTCTTGCCCGTCGCGGTCGTCTTCCTGACGCTCTACCCGTACGCCAAGCGCTTCACCTGGACCTGCCACGCGATCCTCGGGGTGACGGTCGGGGCCGCCGCCGCCGGTGGCTGGATCGCCGTCACCGGCTCCTTCGCGGCCGCCACCTGGGCCTTGTGGGCCGGCGTGGCGCTGTGGATCACGGGGTTCGACATCGTGTACGCCCTCCTGGACGAGGCGTTCGATCGCCGGAGCGGCGTCCACAGCGTGCCGGCGCGCTTCGGCGCGACGACCGCGCGGCGCGCCGCGGCCGTGCTGCACGTCGCCGCGTGGCTCGCCCT